>CAYJIL010000006.1:9441-39191 GCA_964370235.1 uncultured Rikenellaceae bacterium
TATGGTCAAAAAGGGCTTTTTACTCGTACTGTAAAGAGCGATGCTCCTGCTAGCTTTAATCTATCGCCCGGTAGCTCTATTAGTTTTGCAATGACAATATCGGCTACTTTGAATGACGAGCCAGCACCTTCACATACTCCTCAGCAGACACTAGCACAAAGAGAAGAGTATATTCAAAAAGTGAGTTCATCGCTCATTTTAGAGAGCCCATCACCACAAATTGACAGGCTATTTGCATTCTCAAAAATTAGAGGATCTGAAAGCATTTTTGAATCTAAGTATGGGCTTATCCACTCACCCGGTGGTGGTCGTTACTATGTTGGTTTTTGGGCAAACGATCAAGCAGAGTATATTAGCCCACTATTCCCATACATAGGCTACCAAGAAGGTAACCAGTCGGCAATCAACTGCTATCGTGCATTTGCAAAAGAGATTACTCCCGATTACAAACCCATTAGATACTCTTTTGAGGTAGAGGGTTTGCCTCCATTCATATATGATCGTGGCGATGCAGCTATGATTGCCTATGGTGCAACCCACTTTGTAATGGCGCTAGGCGATGAGGCAATTGCCCGTGAACTTTGGCCGCTAATCGAGTGGTGTTTGGAGTATAATCACCGTAATCTTAATGACGAAGGGGTTGTAAAGTCGCAAAGTGACGAAATGGAAGGGCGCATCGAAACAGGTGATGCCAACCTATCTACATCTTCGCTTTATTACGGAGCGCTACACCATGCTATATATTTGGCTAAGTCGCTAGATATGCCCAAAAAACAGATAGCATCATATCGCACAAATATGCAAAATCTTGCAGAATCTATCGAAAACTATTTTGGGAGCAATGTCGAGGGGCTCGATACCTATAAATACTACAAAGAGCATACTGCTCTTCGCCACTGGATATGCTTGCCTTTGTGTGTAGGAATTTTTGACAGAAAAGATGCAACTATCGAAGCACTTTTTAACCGTTTGTGGAGCGACAATGGTGTGCATGTCGAGCGTAATAACCCCAAGAAAGGTGTGTCGGATATTTTCTGGGATAGAGGTACGCTATATGCACTACGAGGTGCTTTCTTTTCGGGTGAAACCGAACATTCATACCAACGACTTTTGCAGTTTACCCAGCAGAGGCTATTGGGCGATAGAGTGCCCTATGTGGTAGAGGCATCGCCCGAGGGAGCTATGGCACATCTTTCTGCCGAGAGTGGTTTGTACTGCCGTATTTTTACCGAGGGAATAATGGGTATCGAACCCATCTCGCTTAGTGGTTTTCAAATGCGCCCGAACCTACCCAAAGAGTGGGATTTTATGAATTTGCGCCGAATCAAAGCATTTGGACACGATTTTGATATTCAAATCAAGCGTGTTGATAATATGCTTAATGTATCGATTGTCGAAAATGGTAAAACCCTGCTATCTAGAAACATAACAGAGGGTGCCGAATTGGTTTATAATTTTAAAAACTAGCGATATGAGAAAGATTTTTTCTGTTTTTTCGGTAGCAATGCTACTAGGTACAGCATCTGTGGCTCAGAGTCGATGGCAACTAGATAGTGATGGTTCAATTACATGGAATGTTGAGCAAGGGGATAGTCATTACGACCAAATTGAGATGGCTGGTCAGCAAATGGCAACTGTTCTTCGCTGGGGAGTTGACGGTGAGGGCGGTTTCGATTTAGAACGTTCGCTTATCTTCCCAATGCTTCGTACCATTCCCAACGATACACATGGCAGCCTTATACGTAGGGTTGCTACCGATATACCATCGATGTTAATGGTAAATGGTAGAGGGATAAATAGAGAAAAGGTCGTTTCGGTTGCGCTAGATGGTAAGCTTGAGGTATTGAGTCAATTTGCTATCGATACCTACGATGTGGGCAAGAGTGTTCAAGATGCTCCCAAGTATGTTATCGAGCTTGCACGCACAGTTTCACCCTCGCCCTCAAAGGCACTTTTGTGCGAGAGCTACACCATAAAAAACATATCTTCCAAAGATATTACGGTAAACATACCTACGCTAGATATTTCGTATAATACCGACCCCAAATATGGTGTCGAGGGTAGCTATTCTATAAATCAAAAGATACAAGATAGTGGATTACGCTACCTAAAAGCAGGCGAATCTACCACTTTCTACTCATATATCGAGGCATCGAAACAAGGGCAAGCCCATGACAAAATAGATGTGGCTGCCGAAATTGCTGCACGTGATAATTTTGTAGACAAAATGTGGAGTGCTATGGAGCTAGATACGCCCGATGATAATATTGACCGAATGTTCGATTTTGCCAAGGTGCGTGCAGCCGAAAGCATATATAAAACCAAAGGTGGATATATGCACGGGCCAGGTGGCGAGAGATATTATGCTGCTATTTGGGCTAACGATCAAGCAGAATATATTAACCCAATGTTCCCGTTTTTGGGGTACGATATAGGTAATCAATCGGCAATGAATTCGTTTGCGCACTTTGCTCGTTATATGAACGATGAGTATAAGCCTATCCCTAGTTCTATTATTGCCGAAGGTATCGACTATTGGAATGGAGCAGGCGACAGAGGCGATGCAGCAATGATTGCCTATGGTGCTGCTCGCTATGCCCTTGCAAGTGGCTCAAAGGAGCAGGCTCTTGAGCTGTGGCCGCTTATCGAGTGGTGCCTAGAGTATAATCGCCTAAAGTTAACTAGCGATGGTGTGGTTGCATCGGATTCCGACGAGCTAGAGGGTAGATTCGAGGCTGGTGATGCCAACTTGTGCACTTCGTCTTTGTATTATGATGCGCTACTATCTTCGGCCTACCTAGCCAAAGAGCTAGGACAAAAATCTTCGCTAGTTGCCAGCTATAAAAAACAAGCAAAACAGCTACGTGACAATATAGAAAAATATTTTGGAGCTACCGTAGAGGGCTATCAAACATACCGCTACTACGAAGGTAATGATATTTTGCGCTCGTGGATATGCGTGCCACTAACGGTTGGTATATACGATAGAGTTGACGGAACGGTAGATGCTCTATTTTCTGATAGATTGTGGACAGACGATGGTCTATTAACCCAAGCGGGTACATCTACTTTTTGGGATCGTTCGACACTATATGCACTGCGAGGTGTCTACTCGGCTGGAGCATCGGACGTAGCAACCGAGTTTCTCCAAAAATATTCAAAAACACGTCTTTTGGGTAACCATGTGCCCTATGCCATCGAGGCATATCCCGAGGGAGGTCAACGCCACCTTTCGGCCGAGAGTGCTCTGTATTGCCGCATAATAATAGAGGGGCTATTGGGTATTCGCCCCACATCACTTTCGGGTTTTACAATCACACCTAGCCTACCAAGCGGTTGGGATCATATTAGCTTAAAAAACATCTATGCCTTTGATAATAAATTTTCGGTAACAATAAATCGCAATGCCGGCGGTGGCTATTTGGTTGAGGTTACATCTAGCGATGGTAATGTAATCACAAAGAGTGGCAAAGTTGGCCAAGAAATTCACATTAGCCTTTAAGAAATGTAATACCCCCTATGTTATATTAACTTTACTTAAATTATTGTTGAATGAAGAAGAAAATTACCTTAGTCTCCACTTTGGTATTAGCTATGGCTCTAGGAACTTCGGCTGTTGCTTATGCGAATGTGGTGTACGATTCTACTGGAACAAATGTTAGCCAGCAGAACAAGCGGCTAATTAAAGGCGAGATTAAAGATTCAAACGGGCAGCCAGTTGTCGGCGCTGTCATCGAATCATCTTCGGGAGCGATGGCAATCTCTTTCGATGGTGGAGTGTACGAGATTTCTATTCCAACTAGCGACTCATACCTAGAGTTTACCTTTGTGGGTCTACAAACCACTAGGCTATCATTGACTGGTATTACCAATTACGATGTAGTTATGCCTACCGATGCAGCAGCACTAGACGATGTTGTAGTGGTGGGTTATGGTACTCAATCCAAGGCAACCATATCGGGTTCGGTAGCACAAGTCGATGGTGCTGCGCTTCAAGAGAGCCATATGGCCAACCTTTCGGGTAGTTTGGCAGGTCGCCTTTCGGGTGTGATTATCAATACTCGTTCGGGACAACCGGGCGAAGATGCTGCAACTATTCTCATTCGTGGTAAAAGCACCTTTGGTGACTCTTCGCCGCTGTATGTAATTGATGGAGTAGCCAATAGAGGTGGAATCGACCGCCTTAATCCTTCGGATATTGAATCTATTTCGGTTCTTAAGGACGCCTCGGCTGCAATTTATGGTGCTCAGGCAGGTAACGGTGTAATACTCGTTACTACTAAACGTGGTGCTAGTGGTAAGCCAGTAGTAAGCTACGATGGTAGCTTTACGCTTCAGCAGCCTACACGTCGTCCCGATTTTTTGAGCTCATATGAGTTTATGGTCTATGACGATGAGGCAAATAAGGCAAATGGCAAAACCGAAGTATATAAGGATATTAAGCAAGGCTATTTGGACGGAACGCTTAACACCAATCAGTATGGCGATACAAACTGGTACGATGCAGTAATTTCGGAAGTTGCACCACAAACGCAGCACTCTTTTGCACTTCGTGGCGGTAGCGATAAGGTCGATTACTACGTATCGGCAGGCTACCTATACCAAGAGTATGGTTTTGTTAATACCAATAACGATTTTAATACTCTTCAGGCACGTGCAAATGTTGATGCTCAAGTGACCGACAACCTAAAAATAACCTACGAAACATCGGCTCGTCAAGAGAATCGTAATGCTCCAATACACGATATGGGAACTATATTCTGGGAGCTATACCACTCATACCCATTCCTGCATGACTATTATGATAATGGCTTGCCTGGTTTTGGTATCTCTAGTGGTCGTAATCCAGCACTTATGGTGACCGATGCACCGGGTTATAACAATGTACGAGACAATTATTTTCAAAATAAATTTGCTTTTGAGTTAGATATGCCTTGGATTACAGATGGTCTAAAGGCTAGTGGTTATGTTGCCTATGACCAGCGTTTTAGAGCACAAAAGCAGCTAATGGATCAGTGGGATGCATATACCTATGACCCTGTAACCGACGATTATATAAACCAACGAGAGAATACAGGTAGCCGCAATATCAACCTTAACCAAAACCAAGGTGATACTCGCACACTTAGCATTCATGCTCGCATTGCCTATGATAAAATATTTGGTAAGCACAACATAAGCACATTTGTTGCCTATGAGCAAAGCAAATATAACTACGACTACTTTAGTGCCTATCGTCGTGACTTTTTGTCTTCGCAAATCGACTATCTATTTGCTGGTGGAGATGAGCTAAAAGACAATAATGGTTATGGTGCTCATTCTGCACGTCAAAATATATTTGGTCGTGCAAACTACACCTACGACAATAAGTACATTATCGAGGGTACGCTTCGTTACGATGGATCACAAAACTTTGCCGAAGGCGAACGTTGGGGACTTTTCCCATCGGTATCGGGTGCATGGCGCATTAGCCGAGAGTCTTTTATGGAGGATGTTGATTGGATCGACGAACTTAAAGTACGTGCATCGTGGGGTATGATGGGTAACGATAGGGTAGACCCATTCCAGTACCTAAGTACCTATGAGTTTAGTACAGGTGCGGTTTTTGGTGACACACCACAATACTACAAGGGTTTGAGCCCCGACAGAATTGGCAATCCATCTATTACTTGGGAGGTTGTTAAGAGCACAAATGCAGGCTTTGATGCAACTCTATTCGACAATTCATTGTCTTTGAGTGCACAATACTTTCGTTCATACCGTACCAATATCCTAACTCCAAAATCGGCATCTATTCCAGATTATACTGGTTTGGTTTTGCCCGACCAAAATATTGGCGAAATTAGTAACCAAGGTATCGAAGTTGAGTTAGCATATAATGGTAGCATTGGTGATTTCAACTACTATGTAGGTGGTAACTTTGCCTTTGTGAGAAATAGAGTACACTACTTTGACGAGGCTGTAACAGTTCCTGAGTGGCAACAACGCACGGGTAACCCAATTGATGGTAACCTTGTTTACAAGAGCGATGGCATCTACCAAACACAAGAGGAGATTGATGCTTCGCCGCACCTTCCGGGAACTCAACCGGGCGATATTAAATATGTCGATATAGATGGTAATGGTCAAATTACAGCTAACGACAAATATCGTCTCGACCTAAGTGCTACACCAGAGATTACTTATGGTATATCGATGGGTGCATCATGGAAAAATTTTGACATTAATATGTTGTGGCAAGGCCAAGCACGTGCAACCCAAATGGTGCGCCCATATAGCTTTAATTTTGATAGCGAATATTATGACAATCGCTGGATTTCTGCCGAGCAAACACCAGACTCAAAATATCCTCGAGCTACTATATGGCGTATAGATATGGGTAACGATGTAAATACTCAGTATTCCGACTTTTGGTATCATAGTGCAGCATTCTTGCGTCTAAAATCGCTAGAGCTGGCATATAATATTCCAACAAAAACACTCGAGAAAATAGGAATGAGTAGAGCACGAGTATATGTTGCAGGTTCGAACCTATTCACAATTTCGGAAATTAAGATTCAAGACCCCGAGGCAACCAACTGGTATAGCATGGTTTATCCTCTACAACGCACATATAGTATTGGTGTGAGTCTTAGTTTTTAGCCCCAAAGTAATAATTTAATATGAAGAACATTATGAAATATAAAATAAGAATTGCGAGTCTATTGTGGGCTGCTACAACACTTTTCTCCTGTAATGTGCTTGAGTTGGAACCACTAGATTCGTTCACCGAGGATAATATCTTCTCTGATGCATCTCTTACCGAGGCCTATGTAAATGGACGTTATTCGGGTTTGAGAAACGGATGGAGTAACGAGGCACTTCGTTATGTGAGCGATGAGTCGATGTGTAATCACAACTGGGGGCAGTGCTATACCCTAAACGATGGTAAAATGACGGCCGACGATGCTGGTGATTACCATGTTTGGAGTAGCTACTATGCTCGTATAAAGGAGTGTAACATATTCTTCGAAAATCTCGAAAAATTAGAGCAAACTTCGGCATCACAAGAGGATATAAACCGCATGATTGGCGAAGTTAAATTCTTGCGTGCTTACTACTACGTTGAATTAGTTAACAGATATGGTGGAGTGCCATATATTACTACAACATTTGAGCTAGAGGGCGATCATGATATGGCACGTAATAGTTATGAGGAGTGTGTTACTGCTATTGTTGCCGAACTAGACGAGGCTGCTGATCTACTACCTCTTTCATATAGTGGTAGCGATTATGGTCGTGCAACAAAAGGTGCTGCACTAGCCCTAAAATCTAAGATTCTACTATATGCCGCTAGCCCACTGTGGAACCCCGATGGCACAACTAGCAAGTGGCAGGCTGCTGCCGATGCTGCAAAGGCGGTAATCGACCTAACGAACGATGGAGGTTCGCCAATGTATGCTCTCGAAGAGGACTATGGTAAGTTGTTTTTAATGGATAAGAGTAGCGAAGCAATCTTCCTAAGACTATACACAACCGAGCAGGGACATAGTTTCGACTGGCAAAACTCTCCAAATGGTTTTGCGGGCTATGGTGCAACGTGTGTGTCGCAAAATTTGGTTGATGCCTACGAGTTGATAGATGGTTCGACGATAGATCCATCAACACAGTATCAGTTGGCAGATCCTTACCAAGGGCGTGATCCTCGTTTTTACCAAACGGTAGTATATAATGGTAGCGAATTTAGAGGGCGCCAGATAGAAACTTTCCTTTATACCCAGGCAGGCAAACCTAACGGTACGGGTGGTGTCGATAGCGAAGTAAGCCCTATCGAGGCGTGGAACTCGTCGGAGAGTCGCTATACGCTACGTAAGTTTATGGACGAGAGCCTAGGTGCACAGGCTTGGAGCATTAATGCATCGCACCCGTGGATCTATTCTCGTTTGGGCGAAATATACCTAAACTATGCCGAAGCATCGGCTGCTCTAGGCAACGAAGAGCAGGCTCGCACATACCTAAACAAAATTAGAGAGCGAGCACGTGGCGACCAACAAGGCATTTTGCCCGATGTTACGGCTTCGGGTAGCGAACTTGTAGCAAAAATTCGTCACGAGCGTCGCATTGAGCTAGCTTTTGAGGAGCATCGTTTCTTTGATGTTCGCCGTTGGATGATTGCCGAGCAAACCGAAAATGAATCAATTGATAAAATAATGGTATACAAGTCGGTAGAAGATGGTACGCTTTCGCACGAGATTGCACATTTGCAAAATCGCACGTTCATATCACCACAGCACTATCTGCTACCAGTACCTAATAGCGAGCGACGAAAAGCTCCGAGCCTAACACAAAATCCGGGTTATGGCGGAATTTAGCTTTGATTTAATTTAATTCATCCCCAGTTGGAGAGAGGTTATTTGCCTCTCTCCTTTTTATTTATTAATATTGTAATATCATTTATATGAATAAGATGTTATAACTTCTTATTTTTGTGCCCAAATAATTTAAATTAAACATGAAGAAAATCCTATTGTCAGTCGCTTTTGCCCTTATGGTTGGGTCGTTGTCGGCGCAGAGTTACTATAATCCTAGCCCGAGTCGAGGTATGGAATTCCCTGTGATGATTCAGTCACATAACGATTATCGTCAAGAGGTGCCACTGCTTGAGGCTTATAGCCAAGGTGCATCGCTAATAGAGGCCGATTTGTATATTCGTGACGGAGAGTTAGTGGTTGCTCACGATAGAGACGAGGTAGCAACAGCTCCAACACTTGACTCTATCTACCTAAAGCCACTAGCGGCAATCTTTAAATCAAACAATGGTCGTCCGTGGAAAGATAGCGAGCAAACAATTACACTTCTTATCGACCCAAAAGAACGTGGTCAAGAGGTGTGTGATATGCTATTGGCAAAGTATAAGCAAATGCCCGAGCTATTCGATAGCAGTGTAAACAAGTATGCAGTACGCACTATTGTTAGTGGTAGCCGTCCAGCGGTCGAGAATTTTGTTAACTACCCAAAAAACTATATGCTGTTTGATGGTATTATAGGGGTAGACTACACAAAAGAGCAACTAAGTCACGTAGGCTTAATTAGCGCTTCGATAAAAGATTACAGTGTATGGAATGGCAAAGGAGTATTTGTTGAGCGTGATCGCAAGGCTGTACAAGAGGCTATCGACTATGCTCACAATTTGGGCAAGCCTATACGCTTTTGGGCTACGGCAGATTGTCCTAACTCTTGGTTAACTCTACACAAAATGGGTGTCGATGTAATTAACACCGATATGCCAGCCGAGTGTGCAATTTTCTTTAGCGATTTTCACAAAAAGAGCTTTGAGCTAACACAAGAAATTGACACGCCATACCAGCCAAGCTACAAAAGCGATGGTTCAAACAAAATGCCTAAGAACATAATCTTCATCATTGGTGATGGTATGTCGCTTCCTCAAATTACAGCAGCCGAAACAGTGGTAGGGCAAATGGCAGTTACACAAATTCGCCAAATTGGTCTGCAACGAACAAGTGCTCTCGATAGTTATATTACCGACTCGGCAGGTGCCGGAAGTGCCCTTATGACAGGTAGCAAGCATAACAATCGCCACATTAGCGCAGCAGCAGATGGTACTCCATCGGAATCTTTGTCAGAGGCGTTGGGCGACAGAGGATATGGCATTGGGTTTGTGACTGGTGGCGATATTTCGGACGCTACGCCAGCCGCTGTTTATGCACACCACACCGAGCGTGATAGCTCTCAAAATATTGTAGGTCAACTACTCGATAGCAATGTTAGCGTGGCAGTTGGTGCGGGCGAGCACCACTTCAATAAGCGTTGGGATGGTCGTAATATTTTTTCGGAGCTAAAGGCAAAAGGTTTTGAGCACTACTCTTCGGTAGAGGATATTGCATCGGGCGATGGCGACAAGGTTATTTGCATCGATAGTGAGCTAAACAGCTTTGTAAAAGACGAGGACGATATGGCTCGCATCGCTAACAGTATGGTGAATGCAGTTGAGGTACTTGAGCGTGGCGACAATAAAGGTTATTTTATTATGGTTGAGGTATCAAGAATCGACTATGCAGGACATAGTAACGATGTTCGTCACTCTGTAATTGAGACTCTAAATATGGACAGAGTTGTATCGCATGCTCTAGAACTTGCCGACAAAGATGGCGAGACGCTAGTAGTTGTAACGGGCGATCACGAGACTGGTGGTATGACTATTGTTGGTGGCGAAAAGGGCAAGAGCGTTGTGGTTTTGCACTCGTCAAACGACCACACGGCAATTATGATTCCTGTATTTGCGTATGGTCCACGCTCGCAAGATTTTTCGGGAGTGTATGAAAATACAAAGATTCCTCAAATTTTTAAATCGATTATGAAGTAATTATAAGCGGTTAAATAATAAAAAGGTGGTGTCGTCGTTTGATTGACACCACCTTTTTGTTATATTTGTATTAGCGTTTGATAAAACTTTTAATCGAATTCTAGTGTGTAATATCTACCTTTAACCCTCGCCATACAAAATACTCAGTATTCAGCAAGTGTGCGTTAGAGTGGCGATAGCTCAACTAAATAAATGTTATTAACCCTATGATGTAAAAAAACAATCAAATATTCTTCAAACCCTATATTACAAATCTGCTGTGGTGTGTGTACGATCGAGAATTTTTGTAGTCAACACTAAATTTGTATATACCCACTAACATAAAACAAATAATTATGCAATCAACTTTTAATAGAATTCTACCTGCAACCATTATTATGATTGGAGTTATAATTTTTGGATGTACGCTTAAGAGCGCTTTGGCAGACTTTAAAGATAGCGAGCGAGTTGTATCTGTTAAAGGCTTGGCCGAGCGAGAAGTTAATGCCGATCGTGTAATTTGGCCACTAAGCGTTAGGTTGGCCGATAATAATCTTCAAACCCTATATAGCGAAGTTGAGCGAGTGCAATCAACAATCATAGGATTTGTTGAAAATGGCGGTATTGCCAAAGACGAGATAACCCTGAGCCCAATCACTATGTTTGATAACAGGGCACAAAGCTACTCTGTCGAGAGCCCCTATCGTTACTCAACCACCGTTATTGTAACAGTTGCTAGCTCAAAGGTCGATTTGGTTCGATCTCTCATGCAGAGCCAAGGCGAGCTAATAAAAAAAGGTGTTGCACTTAGCCAAGAGTATAACGCCCAAACACAATTTGTGTTTACGGGTCTAAACGACATAAAACCCCAAATGATTGAACAAGCAACCAAAGCTGCAAGAGCTTCGGCCGATAAATTTGCCGATGATTCGGGTAGCGATCTAGGCAAGATTAGAAGTGCCAACCAAGGTCAATTCTCAATTAGCGATAGAGACGTAAACACTCCATACATTAAACGTGTGAGAGTTGTAACAACCGTTGAATACTACCTAAACGATTAACACTATACTAATATAACATTCTTAAAAATGAAAAGAGTCGCTTTACCGATACTTGCTACAATGCTAGCAGTGTCGCTTTATGGGCAAAATGGTAATATAAAACCATCGAACACATTCAAAATCGAGCCCACCGATACACCTCAAACAATTCTCGAAAAGGCAGCAAACACAATTCCAACAGAGAGACAGCTTGCAGCACTTCGTAACGAGTACATTGCATTCATTCACTTTGGGCCAAACACATTTACTCGCCTAGAGTGGGGTAATGGTATGGAAGACCCAAAGGTTTTTGACCTCAAAAATCTTGATACCGACCAGTGGTGTAGTGCCATGAAGGCATCGGGAATAGAGATGGTAATTCTCACGGCAAAGCACCACGATGGTTTTGTGCTTTGGCAGAGTAGGTACACCGATCATGGTATAATGTCGGTACCGTTCGAGAATGGTAAAGGTGATGTTATGCGTGACTTGGCTGCATCTTGTCGTAAATATGGCATGAAGCTAGGTGTTTACCTATCACCAGCCGATTTGTTCCAGATCGAAAACCCAGAAGGGCTTTATGGTAACCTGAGCAAAAAAACTATGCGCACGATTCCACGCCCAGTCGAAGGTCGCCCATTCGAAGATAAGCGCACCTTTGAGTTTGTGGTTGACGATTATAACGAATATTTCTTGAACCAACTATTCGAGCTACTTACCGAGTATGGCGAAATAGACGAAGTGTGGTTCGATGGAGCTCACCCCAAGCGCAAAGGTGGTCAAACCTATAACTACACAGCATGGCGAGAGCTTATTCGTGAGCTAGCACCCAAGGCTGTTATCTTTGGTAAAGAAGATGTGAGATGGTGTGGTAACGAGGCGGGTGGTACTCGTGAGGCCGAACAAAACGTTATTGCATACCAATCCAATCCCGATACTATGCAGGTTTTTGCCGACATGACAAACGTAGACTTGGGTAGTCGCAAGGTGCTCGAAGATGCAAAATATATACACTACCAACAAACCGAAACAAATACATCTATTCGTGAGGGCTGGTTCTACCGAGACGACACTCACCAAGGTGTACGTAGTGCAGACGATATTTTCGACATCTACGAGCGTTCGGTTGGTGGTAATGCTACGTTCTTGCTTAATATTCCACCCAATAGAGATGGTAAATTCTCTGACCGTGATGTTGCCGCTTTGCGTGAAGTTGGCGATCGCATACGTGACACCTATGGCAAAGATTTGCTAAAGGGGAGCGATGCCAACGCCGTTTTACTAGACGAAAATGACGAGACATACACACTACTTAGTGGCGATAATAAGGAGATAATCATTAAAACTCCTAAGCCTATAACAATTAATCGTGTTACTATTCAAGAGGCTGTTGCAACTCACTCCGAAAGAGTTGAGTCTGTAATTCTTGATGTTATGGTTGATGGTAAATGGAAAGAAGTTGCAAGTGCTCCTGTTGTGGGTTACAAGCGAATTTTGCGTTTTGCCGATGTAACTACCGATGCATTGCGCATTAGAGTTCCTGAGTCGAGACTCGACCCTGCTATCTCAACGGTTTCGGCACACTACTACCAGTCGCCACCTCCTTCGTTAGAGGCAGTGCAGGCTGTTAATGGCGAGGTAACTATACAGCCAAAGAGCCATGCCTTTAGCTGGAAACCTCACGGCGAAGATATTGCTGCAAACCTTAACCAAGGTTACAAAATTTATTACACAACCGATGATACTGCACCAAGTGCAAAATCGACACTATACACTGGTCCATTTATGATGGATGGAGGTATTGTTCGTGCTATCTCGATTCAGAACGACAAATCGGGTGCTCCACTTAAAGAGCAAATCGAATGGGTGAAAAAAGGTTGGGACATCTCTACTACAATGAAAGTAGAGCAAGCTGCAAAGAACGCAATCGATGCAGACCCAAAGAGCTTTATGTTAGCTACAAAGGGTAGTGGCGAGAATGCAATCACCATTAACATGGGCAGCGAGAAAACGATAACAGGTATCTCTTACACGCCACAAACTGTTAACTCCGAGGGTTTGATCTCTTCGGCAAAGTTATATACTAGTTTCGATGGTAAAAAGTGGATGCAGGTTGGTTTCATCAACTTTGGTAACATGATTAACGACCCATCAAAGCGCTACTTCTTCCTTCCAAACCCAGTGAAGGGACAATACGTTAAGCTAGTTGTAGATGCAACGGCTAAGGGTGATTCGCAGGTTACTGCAAGTGAGATAGGTGTTTTCTAGTATATAGCAGCTAATCTCTATAAAATTACACAAAGAGGGCGTCTCGATTTTAGGTCGAGACGCCCTCTTTTTTTGTGCCAAAAGTAACAAAAACTAAGAAAAAAAAGTATATTTGTAAGTTACTATGATGATAACAATAAAAATATATAGTTTATGAAAAGAGTTTTTATGATTTTTGCTATGGCAGCCCTGTCTCTATCGGCTACTACGGCTATGGCTCAAACTGCAGCCTATAAGGGTTCGCTTGCTTATTTTACGCCACAAAGTGCAATTAAGGTAACAATTGTAGTTGAGCACGAAGAGCTTAAAAGAGGACCATACGCAAAATTCTCACAGCAATATTTGGGTGTAACAACTCCGTTGAGCGATAAGAGCTTTTATCGAGTTGTGTCGGCTTCGTTAGAGGGCTTTAACCAAAGCGAGCCATCGTCTATTGCTATATTAAAGGGCGAATCGCCAGTTGGCGTAATGGCAGATGTACAAGGGCAGGGTGGTGTTAGTAGCCTACCTACCCAAGCAAAGGGTGTTGCTATGGATGGTGCATTCTTGGATATGGGCATCAACCCAATCGTATATTCGGCAGCATCGTCACTATCTAGCGACCGCACCTCTATGCGTGAAAAGAGCGTTGAGGAGATGGCACAAGATGCAGCCTCTACTATCTTTACTTTGCGCAAGCGTCGTTTCGACCTAATCACTGGCGAGCTGGGCGAGGGTGCTTTTGGTGCAGGTCTAGGTGCAGCTATTGACGAAATGGCTCGCATCGAGAGCGAATATGTGTCGTTGTTTGTGGGTAAAAAGAGTACAACAACAAAGAGCTACGAGTTTTTCATTGTTCCACAAGCAGGACAAAGTAGCTATGAGGTGTGCAAGTTTTCAGACCTAGACGGCATAAACGATTCGGCAAGTGAGTCTATCATGCTAACAGTTACTGCCGAAGGCAAAGTTACACAACCACCATTTACCGAGAAAAAGGCGTCAGAAATGGGTGTGTTCTATCGTGTTGCAGACATGGCAGATTGTCGCCTAACAATATCGGGCGAGCTGCTAGATGTTAAGCGTTTGCCAGTCTATCAAAATGGCGCACTGCTAGAGGCTAAATAGTAATGGAAAAATCAATAAATATTGGCGGCGAGCTACTCTCTTTGGGTAGCCCTGCCGTTATGTCTATCATAAACGTAACCGACGATTCGTTCTACGGAGCAAGCCGCAGTATTGGCGAAAAAGATATTGCCGAGGCTGTTGAGCGTGCCATCGAAGAGGGTGCCGATATACTCGATACTGGTGGCTATTCGTCTCGTCCCGGGGCTAGCGATATTCCGGTCGAAGAAGAGACTAGGCGAGTGTTAATGGCTGTTTCGGCACTACGCAACTTTGCGGGCTATTTCCCTTTTTCGGTAGATACGTTTCGTAGCGAGGTAGTCGAGCGAGTCTTTGACGAGTATGGCGCATTTATGGTAAACGATATAACTGCTGGTGGTGGAGACGAGAATATGATTCCGCTAGTGGGTAAACTAGGCCTTCCATACATTGCTATGCACATGAGAGGAACGCCACAAACCATGAGCGAACTAACCAGCTATGACGATATTGTGGGCGATATATTGGCCTACTTTCGAGACAAAATAGAGGAACTAAAGTCGGCAGGAGTCAAGGATATTATTCTTGACCCGGGTTTTGGGTTTGCCAAAACACTAGAGCAAAACATTGAGCTAATGCGTAGATTATCCGAGTTTTCGGTTTTGCCTCACCCTTTGTTGGTTGGCATTTCTCGCAAGAGCATGATATATAAAAGCCTTGATACAACGGCAGATGATTCGCTAGTTGGAACAGCACTCCTAAACTGGGAGGCGCTCAGAGCAGGTGCATCAATCCTGAGAGTGCACGATACACACCAGTGTAGACAAACAATCACACTAAGAGAAAAATATTATGGGGGATCTACTAAGCTTTAGCCTAATTGATGTTATTGACATTACCCTTGTTGCTTTTATTCTTTACCAAATATATAATCTGGTAAAGGGGACTAGCGCCTTTAATATCATCTTGGGCATTTTTGCCATCTACCTATTGTGGGTGGTGGTGCGTATGCTCCAAATGGAGATGCTGTCGATGATACTTGGGCAGGTAATTGGGGTGGGTGTCTTGGCACTAATTGTGGTCTTTCAGCAAGAGATTCGCCGTTTTTTAATATATATAGGTACACGGTACTTGAGTCCCTCGATGCGACATTCGCTCAATTCGGCAGCTGGTTCTACCTACATTGACGAGGTGTTGACCGCTTGTGAGAATATGTCGGCTAGCCGCACGGGTGCGCTCATTGTGTTTGCTAGGCGTAGTAGCCTTGCAACGGTAGAGCAGTCGGGCGATATTATCACGGCTCGAATTAGCCATCGTCTCATCGAGAATATTTTCTTTAAAAACTCACCAATGCACGATGGTGCAATGCTCATTGTCAACCAATCTATTCAAGCGGCACGTTGTGTTTTGCCCTCTAGCGAGCGCACCGATATTCCTGCCAAGTATGGCATGCGCCACAGAGCAGCAATTGGTATTACCGAACAAACCGATGCTGTGGTAGTGGTAGTTTCGGAGCAAACGGGCAAGATATCCTATATCGAAAACGGAGTACTCCTTTCGGACTTAACAATACTTGCGCTAAAGGACAAGTTAATAAATGCTTTGTAATATGTAAAAATTTAGCGAGGTTGACCACAATTGGTTAACCTCGCTTTTTGTAATGTGTATGTGTTACTTATGTCGCCTCCAATGTTTGCGATCTGAGTTAAATGTGTAACCCAAGCTCCAATACAAGAATTCGGCACTACCAAAGTTGGTTGCTCTAATACCAAACGTACCAAATATATCGCTCGACAGGTATGCCTTAACACCAAGTGTTTGATAAAGGAATGGCTTGCTGCTATCTCTGTTAATAATGGTTGTACCTATATCCATAAATATAGTGTATAGTGGGAGTACTAGCTCGCCTCGTGCCGATAGCCCTAGTGACGATCTCTCGCCTATGCTACCTAGCTGTGTTACGGTGTAGTATCTGTCGTTTTCGGGGTGTAATTTGTTATACACCTTTGCACCTCGGCTCTCGTCATACAAATATTCGACACCAAAACCATAACGGTGCTTTAGGCTAGGTGCTCTCATTAAAAAATAATTTAGACCATATACCCTAAATCTCTTGTCGGTATATACATCGGGTAGCTGTGTGCCAATAGTATCTACTGCAGTATTCTTTGACGATAGAATTACCTGCATGTCGTGTTGAAAATTGGGTTTAAACTCTGGAATTTTAACATCGGGGTCATATTTTTCTTCGAGCCCCTCTCGTCCAAAGTTATAGGCAAGCTCAACAAACATGCCTGCTTGGTTCATACCTTTGTTGGGCTGCTTGCTTGTTCCGTTAGAAAAGTGAGTTAACGATGCTCCAATGTGCAAGTCTAGCCTTTTGCTAAGATACCACTTTAGGTACAAATTTGCACCCACGTGTGCGTTGGTTGACGAGCCAATGGCTACGTTATCGGGGTTTGTGAATGGGTCATAATGTTTCCATCCTGTGCTCATACCTAGGTTGAACTCATAGTTGAGAGCAACTTTGCTCGATAGCTTATTAATTGTAGCTCCTTGGAATAAATATATAGAGATGGGGCTACCTAGCCCGTCGGGGCTGCCATAGTGTGTTTGATATACGCCAATGCCATAGTATGGTAGGCCATAGGCAATCTCTTTCCACCTGCTACCAGTCGATGTATAGGCATACTTGAATGATGTCGACCCGTAGCTTTTTATGTTTTCGTTCTTTACAAAATCGTTTGTAGGTAGCACGCTACCAAAGCCTCCGTTAAGGGCAATGTATGTTGGTCGTTTATAGAACGAGCTAACCGAATCGCTCTCTTGTGTGTGTGCAATAGTGCAGATTAATAGTGCTAGAATAGTTAAAAAATTCTTCATATAATAAAAATTAAATATACATTTTGGTGTTAAGAAGTAAGTTCTTGAGCTTGGCATGGTCGGTCGCCATCTCTTTGTCACAAAACGTTACTCCCATATTGCGTGCCGTTTGGCTAAGGTGATCTTTGTGGTCGTCGTTTAGTGCAAATATATATGTATAGGAGCGTAGCCCTAGTAGCGACTCTTTTAGCGCACATGCCTTATACACCATTTGGTTGTATAGCGATGTGCGGCCAACTCCCGTTTTGCATTCAATGGCAAATAGGCGATTGTTTAGCGTAAATACAACATCTAGGTCGTTGTGGTTTTGTGAACCAATGCGCTGTATGTCTACACCAATGGCAATGTCGGTGGGCGAAATGAGATCCTTTACAAGGTAATATATATACTCCTCAAACCAATTACCAGTTAGGTATTGTATTTCGCTAGAGCTTAGCTTGCCTTTGTGTGACAACGGAAAATTTATAAAATCCAAAAACTCATCAAGTCCATCTATGGTGTCTGTGTCGATGTTGCGATTGCGCATATCTCGCAGTTTTTCGATAATGTCATAGTCGACATCTGACAGTATATTCTGTGTAAAGAGAGTGAAAAAATCGGTGCTATACTCCTTGCTAAGTAGTGGCTCTTTGTGGTGACACCTCACGCCATTTACCCTCATATACTCCTCTATCGTTAGCTTATGTTTAATTGGGACAACCTTGTCGCTATTGTCGCCATACTCGTTGTCAATGTGTGAGTGTATTATGGCATTGCGGTCGATTGGCATAAAATAAAACTTTGCGCCAAGTGGCTCAAATACGTGCTGTACAGCAATGCTCATTAGCCTTGTGCCACCCGATAGGTTAACCACATATTTACAATTGTTTTTTATATTAGCCTTTAGTGTCAAGCATATCGTATCCCAAAGATCCTCGTCACCATCTTTGTTGAGTGATAAAATTCTTATGCTATCTTTTAGTTTGCCAAAAAGCGAGCTAAATTGTTTTGCAATGCTAATTTCACGAAATTGGGTGATGAGTATAATATCATCGTTTGGTTGATACTGTTCTTTGACGAAGAGATAGTTCATCGTCATATCGTTTTCGATAATGCAAACAATAGTTTTAGGCATAGCTATAGTGTTTTGTAGTTATCTATCTATGTAGACAACAAATGTAGGTTAAATTAATTATAGTAGCAAATAGCGTGCAAGACTGTTTGTTTATCTAGTAATAAATGTGATATCTTTGTAACAAATATTTATATTATGGCAAAGAAAAAGGTTGAAGTAAAGATAGATAGCTATGGCATTTATACTCGTTGGGACCGTAGCTCAAAGAGTTTGCCAAAAATTGTAAAACACACCAAAGAAATTCCTTGTGAGCTAGACATTGAGTTTGGCTACACGCTACTAGTTAGAGGAGCCAAGGGACGCACCATTAGTTTTGTGATGAAACATCCGCCTTTTTGCGACGATTATGGTAATGTGCGTGGCGACTTTGTGGGCGAAATGATAGTAAACTCCAATGAGTGGTACTTTTTTTTGGGCGATACAATTTGGCTGCCACTCGAAGACAAATGTGGAGTGTGGGAGCTTATATCATATTTAGACGATAAAGAGATTGCTCGCATGAAGTTTAACATTGTATTGTAGCCATTTTTTTTTACTACATTTGAATACACTTTATAATTAACTAACAAAGAATATAGAATATGAAAATAATCTCTTGGAACGTAAACGGAATTAGAGCCGTTGCACAAAAGGGTTTGCACGAAATACTCGATAGCATAGATGCCGACGTATTTTGCATTCAAGAGACCAAGGCACAAGACGATCAAGTGCAGGCGGTTATGTTTGATAATGGTAAATACCACGTTTATAGCAATTCGGCAGAGCGCAAAGGATATTCGGGAACAGCCATCTTTAGCAAGAGCGAGCCAATAAGCGTTACTTGCGATATTGGTATTAGCGAGCACGATAGCGAGGGTAGGGTACTGTGTGCCGAATACCCCGATTTTTATTTGGTAAACGTATATGTACCAAACTCGGGTAGCGAGCTACTAAGGCTAGAGTATCGCCAGCAGTGGGACATCGCCTTTTTCGACTACCTAAAATCTCTAGAAAAGCAAAAACCAGTTGTTGTGTGTGGTGATTTTAACGTTGCACATAGTGAAATTGACCTAGCTCGTCCAAAGGCAAACTACAATAAATCGGCAGGTTATATGCAGGCCGAGATTGATGGTATGGATCGCTTTATTGGTGGTGGATTTGTCGATACTTTTAGGCTTAAAAACCCCGACACACCCGATGCCTACTCTTGGTGGAGCTATCGTGCTGGTGCAAGAGCCAAGAATATTGGTTGGCGTATCGACTACTTTTTGGTGAGCGAAATTCTATCGCCACAAATTAACGATGCATTCATCTTGCCACAAGTAATGGGGTCTGATCATTGCCCTGTTGGTATCGAAATTTAATACTCTAGTAGGCTTAATTATAGCTGTTTGTGAGATTTTGTGTAAAAAAATGTGCATAAAATTTGGATGTTTAAAATTATGTTCGTAGTTTTGCGAATAGTTAGTGAAAACACGAACAGTTAGTAAAACAACAAACAGCTATGATTAAAAAAGAGTATGACCAAAATGTAGAGTTGATTGCACGTTACAGCAAGGCTTTGGCGCATCCAGCTCGCATCGCTATCCTAAAGTTTTTGGCATCTCAGACGAGTTGTTACTTTGGCGAGTTGAACGAGTTTTTGCCACTAACCAAGGCTACCGTTTCGCAGCACATGTCTGAGCTAAAAGACGCAGGTTTGGTACAAGGCAGTTTTGAGCCACCAAAGGTGCGCTACTGCATTAATAGAGATAACTGGGAGCACGCTCAAGAGCTGCTACACGGGCTATTTGCGAGCTATGAAATTAAAAAAATTAACTGCTGTGACTAGCCGTTTTTTTTGAAAATATTGTTCGCAGTTTACCGAATTACAAACAGAATTATTTAAAAACCTAATAGATTTAATAAAATGAAAAAATTAGCAATTTTAATGGTTACGGCTTCTGCTCTACTAGCTTCGTGTGGTGCAGCTGGTAGCAAAAAAGCAGATTCAACAGATGGCAAAGCGGCTGTCGAAACAAAGAGCGATGTTATTGCCGAGGGTGTTGTAAAGGTTTACTCTTTTCACACAAACAAGCGTTGCATTACTTGTCAGTCTATCGAAAAATTAACGCGCGAGGTTGTAGCAGAGATGGCTAACGACAAAATCGAGCTAGAGGTTATTAATATTTCGGATAGCTGGAACGAAAAAATTGCCGATAAGTATGAGGTAACATGGTCGTCGTTAGTGCTAGATAATGGCAAGCAAGCAAACAACCTAACCGAAATGGCATTTGCTTATGCAAAAAACAAGCCCGAAGAATTTAAAAAGAACCTTAAAGATCAAATCACAAAACAATTACAGTAATGGAGTGGTTACAAGGTTTATTAGATAGTAGCACTACTCCAATATTAACGGCGTTTCTACTAGGTCTATTAACGGCAATTAGCCCGTGTCCGCTAGCTACTAACATAACAGCTATTGGTTTTATTAGCAAGGATATTGATAGTCGCCACCGCATCTTTCTAAATGGTTTGCTATATACACTAGGGCGCATTATCTCCTATGTTGGTCTTGCAATAATTATAGTGCCCGTTCTTAGAGAGGGTGCTAGCATATATTCAATACAAAAGGCAATTAGCAATTATGGCGAAATATTGCTAGCTCCTGCGCTTGTTCTTATTGGCTTGTTTATGTTGTTTAAGGACAAAATAAATCTACCCAAATTTGGATATAGTGGCGATGCCGAAAAGGTTGGCAAAAATAGTTTGACGGGAGCACTACTGCTAGGTGTGCTGTTTGCACTAGCATTTTGTCCTACTAGTGGAGTATTCTACTTTGGAATGTTAATGCCACTATCGGCAGCCGAGAGCGAGGGCTATATCTTACCACTTGTATTTGCTATTTCGACAGGCTTGCCAGTTATGATAGTAGCTTGGATATTGGCATATAGCGTAGCAGGTCTTGGTAGGTTTTACAAAAATATGCAAGTATTCCAAAAATGGATGAATATCATCATTGCGATTGTCTTTATCTTGGTGGGTATTTACTATGCAGTAATATATTGGATGTAATAACAAATAATTAAAAAATATAAGAATATGGAAATCAAAGTTTATGGCCCAGGTTGTTCTAAGTGTAAAACAACTTTTCAGGCAATCGAAAAGATCGTTAAAGAGAATGGTGTTGACGCTACAATTACAAAGGTAGACGACATTATGGAAATTATGCAGCTTAACATTATGACAACTCCTGCTGTTGCAATCGATGGCGAAGTTAAAGTTAAGGGGCGTGTGCCTTCTGAGGCAGACATTAAATCAATGCTAGGTCTTTAGTATTGTGGAAGTAAAAGTTTTGGGGCTAGGGTGCAAAAAGTGTAAACGCACCCTAGAGCTAATACAAAAGGTAATACAAAATTATAATTTAGAAGCCTCGCTTGTTGCCGTTGATAACATACAAGATATGATGTTGTATGATTGTTGCTACACTCCGGCTGTTGTAGTAGATGGAGTAGTGGTAGCCAAAGGATATGTACCAAGCGAAAAAGAGGTAAAAAAGTTTTTAAAAGTAGAAGTTTAGCAATGAAAGTTTTAGTAATATGTACAGGTAATGGTTGTCGTTCACAAATGGCACATGGTATTTTGCAGTCGTTTGATAGTGAGTTAACTGTTTGTTCGGCAGGAACAAAGCCTAGCGGCAGAGTAAATGCAGGAGCAATGAAGGCTATGGCAGAGATTGGTATCGATATCTCTCACCACACATCTGACGATGTACGTGACTACCTAAACCAAGAGTGGGATTATGTTATCACTGTGTGTGATAATGCTAACCAAATATGCCCATCTTTTGAGGGTAAAACACAAAATCGCCTACACATGCCTTTTGACGATCCAGCTCACGCAAAGGGTACGCCTGAGTTTGTTGAGAGCGAGTTTCACCGTGTACGTAGCGAGATGAAAAACGAGTTCTATAAGTTTTATATCGAGAAGATAAAGGGAGGCAAAGTGCCTACTTGCTCTTGTGGAGGTAACTGTTAGTAATATTATAATAAAATTTTCATATATTTATGAGCGAAAATACAGGTATAGGTTTCTTTGAACGTTACCTAACAGTGTGGGTAGCACTATGTATTGTAGTGGGTATTTTGGTGGGGCAATATATGCCTAGTGTACCAGAATTTTTGGGTAAGTTTGAGTATGCCAATGTGTCGATACCAGTAGCAGTTCTCATTTGGTTAATGATATACCCAATGATGCTAAAGGTAGACTTTAAGAGTGTAAAAGATGTTGGTAAACGCCCCAAAGGTGTTCTCATCACTTGTGTCACAAACTGGCTCATCAAGCCATTTACCATGTTTGGTATCTCGTGGTTCTTCTTTAACGTAGTATTCAAAACTTGGATTCCGCTTGATTTGGCAAACGAGTACCTTGCAGGTGCAGTTTTGCTAGGTGCTGCGCCATGTACAGCAATGGTATTTGTGTGGAGCCACCTAACAAAAGGCGATGCCTCATACACATTGGTGCAGGTGGCAGTTAACGACCTCATTATTCTAGTTGCATTTGTGCCTATTGTTGCTCTGTTGCTAGGTGTTGGTGGTGTTGTAATTCCTTGGGATACACTTTTGCTATCGGTAGTGCTTTTTGTGGTAATTCCGCTTGTGGCTGGTGTTGCTACACGTACATCGGTAGTAAAGAACAAAGGTATCGAATACTTTAACAATACATTTGTTAAGAAGTTCGATAACACTACAATAATGGGTTTGTTACTAACGCTTATTATCCTGTTCTCTTTTCAAGGCGAGAAGATTGTTAATAACCCTCTACACATTGGGCTAATTGCAGTACCGCTAATTATTCAAACCGTTCTCATCTTCTTTGTTGCATACATTTGGGCAAAGGCGGCAAAGCTACCACACAGTGTGGCTGCTCCTGCTGGTATGATTGGTGCAAGTAACTTTTTTGAGTTGGCAGTGGCAGTGGCAATATCGCTGTTTGGTCTCGACTCGGGAGCAGCTCTTGCTACGGTTGTAGGGGTATTGGTTGAGGTTCCGATAATGTTGATGTTGGTTAAAATAGCAAATAATACACGTAGTTGGTTTCCTTATAAATAAAAAAAGATATGAAAATAGTTGTTATTGGTGCAGTAGCGGCAGGTACATCTGTTATTGCAAAAGCTAGACGTAATAGCGAAGAGGCACAAATTGTAGCCTATACATCGGGTGGCGATATTAGTTATTCGGGTTGTGGTATTCCATACTATGTTGGCGAAGATTACATTCAGCGTGGTAATCTAACTCCTCGTGATGCCGCATGGTTTGAGAGTCGTTTTAACATGAAAATGAATATTTTTCATAAAGTACTCTCGGTTGACACTGCTGCCAAGACTATCGAAATACAAAATGAACAAACGGGCGAAATATTTACCGATAGCTACGATAAACTAGTTGTAACTACGGGTGCTCGTCCACGCAAAATAGAGTTCGAGCGTGATAACATATTTTATGTTCGTGACGTAAATAGTGGTGATTCTATCAAGAATTTTATCGCACAGCACAAACCTGCCAAAGCGTTAATCATTGGTTCGGGTTATATTGGCATGGAGATGGCAGAAAATCTGTCGCACCTAGGTCTCGAAGTAACAATGGTTGAGATGGGCGACAAGGTTGGGCGCATCGATGCCTCTATGAGTAAATATGTCGAGCAATACCTAACAAAAAAAGGTGTTCGTTTGATTTTGGGCGATTCAATTGATACTATTTCGGCCGATGGTCACGAGGTTGTAACAAAAGGTGGTGTAACCATTAACACCGATATAATTATTGCAGCTATTGGTGTTACTCCTAACGTAGAGTTTCTTGCACCTACGGGCATCAAACTAGGCGCAGGTGGTGCAATAAGCACAAATAAATACCTAGAAACATCAATTGCCGATGTCTATGCAGCAGGAGACTGTGCAACAGCATACTCTTTGCAAACGGGCGATGAGGTTTATATCCCAATGGGGTCGACAGCCAACAAGATGGGGCGCATTTTGGGCGATCGCCTAACGGGTGGTAGCCTAGAGTTTAAAGGTGTGCTTGGTACAGCTATCTTCAAAATATTTGATATGGCAGTTGCTAGCACGGGGCTAAGCGAGGAACAATCGTTGGCTAAGGGTTACGACATCGAAGTAATTTATAACATCAAGCCAAACCAAACCGAATACCTATCTACATCGTCACAAATGGTGATAAAAGCCATTGCCGACCGAGCTAGTAAAAAGATTTTGGGTGTCGAGATTGTTGGTTATGGTGGTGTTGACAAACGCATCGATGTTTTTGCAACGCTCATTACTTTGGGTGCTACGGTCGATCAACTTTTCCATCTAGACTTGGGCTATGCTCCACCGTTCTCTACCACAAAAGACCCAGTTCACTATACGGGTATGATTCTCGATAATGCTATTACCAAAAGGGCAAAAATTATTCAAGCCCAAGAGGTTGCAGCACATCACGATAATTATGTAGTGATTGACGTGCGCAAAGGTAGCCAATATGACAATGGTCATGTCGATGGAGCAGTAAATATTCCGCTAAAGCAATTGCGTGGCAAAGTGGGAGAGTTCGATAAAAACGCAAAATTTGTTACCTACTGCAACAAAGGTGTAACGGGTAATATGGCTCAAAATATCCTGATTAATGCAGGTCTCGATGTTTGTAACTTGTCGGGTGGTTATAAGAATTACAGTACAATAATAAAAAAGTAAACCTATACAAAATGAAAAATGTAAGAAAGCTGATGCTGTTTGCTGTTTTGGCAGTTATGGCATTTAGTTGCTCGGCAGAGAGCGCCTCTACCAAAGAGCAACTAGCCAATGCCAAAGACGAAGGCAAGACAGTGTTGGTGGTTGTGAGTGATAGTAACACAAGCAGTGATAACCTAAAATCGTTGGCTCAATCAACAGCTACCGATTTGGGTAATGTATCGGTAATTGAGATGAATCGTGACGATGAGGCTAACAGCGAGCTAGTGGCCGAGTATAGACTTAGCGGCGCACCAATGCCCCTGCTACTTGTATTCTCTGACAAAGGACTTTTGATGGGTGGTATGATAGAGGAGCAGGCAACTGCCGAGGCTATCGAGAACGCTATCCCTACGCCTAAGTCTAGCGAGATAAGCTATGCTATTAGCCAAGGACAACCAGTTATTGCGGTAGTTTCTAACAGCGAATTCAAGAGCAATAAATCGGCACTAGAGCTATGCCAACAAACGGTGAGCGAAATAGACGCAGGTGCAGCAATAGTTTTGGTTGATACGGCAGATGCTAACGAAGCAAGGCTAATTAAGCAGTTTAGTATTGCCGATGGTATTAGCGACACACACATTGTGACAATCAATACTCAAGGCATGTTGACAGGTAGTTTTGATTCGCTACCAACAAAAGAGGAGCTTCTATCGGCAGCAACACATGTGCAGCAAACAGGCTGCTCATCGGGTTGTGGTCCATCATGTAAATAATATTGCATTGTAACTTAATAATAAGGGGCGATATGTAGTAATTGCTATCTCCCCTATTTTTAAATAATTAATGTTCGTTAAATTACGAATTTAAATAAAATTAATATGATACAAAGATTTGCCGATTGGTTGGTGTACGATACTTTTGGGTTGATTGATGGCACACCGCTAGGGGAGGCTATAAATTTCTTCTTTTATGATACCATAAAAATTCTTATCCTTCTATTTTTGATAAGTGCTATTATGGGGGTAGTTAATGCATATTTCCCTATCGATAGACTTCGCAACTATCTTACTTCAAACAAACTATATGGTTTTCAATATCTTTTAGCAGCTATTTTTGGTGCTATCACACCATTTTGTAGTTGTTCGTCTATCCCTTTGTTTATTGGTTTTGTAAAGGGTGGTATTCCGCTAGGTGTGACACTCGCTTTCTTAATAACTTCGCCACTAGTTAACGAGGTTGCAATTGCAATGTTCCTTGGTGCATTTGGAGTAAAGCCAACGCTTATATATGCAGTGTCGGGTATTTTGTTGGGTGCTGTTGGAGGTCTTATTCTAGAGCGTTTTAAACTAGAGCGTTATCTAAGCCCATGGGTGCAGCAAATTCAGGCACAAGCCGAAGTTGAGCGCATTGAGTGGGAGGCCGAAAAGTTAACATTTGCACAAAGAATACCTGCCATCCTACAAGATGCATGGGGTATTGTTCGCTCGGTTCTTTTGTATGTAATCATAGGTATTGGTATTGGCGCCGTTATTCACGGTTATGTGCCCGAGAACTTCTTTGCAGAGCATCTTGCTGCCGATAAATGGTATAGTGTGCCATTGGCAGTTGTGTTAGCTGTCCCAATGTATGCAAATGCAGCAGGTATTGTTCCTGTTATTCAGGTGTTTGTAGCCAAGGGAGTGCCGCTAGGTACGGCTATTGCTTTTATGATGGCGGTTGTAGGTTTGTCGCTTCCCGAGGCAACACTGCTAAAGAAAGTAATGACTTGGCGATTAATCGCTATATTCTTTGGAACAGTAACAATATCTATTATAGCACTAGGCTATCTATATAACTGGATCTTGTAACAATTAATAAACATACATGCAAGTAGTGGGCTGGCTCTCTTTTGGGAGCTGCCCACTTTTGTTTTTTAGCTATTAGCGTATAACTAAAATTAAGGTAGAATTTGTTGAAGAACAATAATTTTTAGCCCACTTTTATTTATATTTGCATGTTAACTACCCCCGACAGCTTGTAAATTATAAGTATTACATATAACCTAAACTTAAAACTATGCAAAAAATCTTTGTTTTGCTATCAGTGTTCATTACCCTTAGTGGTATTTTGAATGCCCAAATCATAGCACCATCCGTTACACCAAAGGCTGGTGAATGGCTAGCATATAGTGCTAGTATTTCGCTTGCCGATTCGCCCAAAGATATTGAGTTGCGCATTGCTGCTGACTCAAAGTATTGGCTATGGGTAAATAGCGAACTACAAGTGATTGAGGGTGCTTTGAAACGTGGCCCAAACCATAACGATACCTATTGTGATGTACTAAGTGATGGCAAATATGGTTTCGATAAAGGTGTAAACGATGTTGCTATCTTGGTGTGGTATTTTGGCAAAGATGGCTTTAGCCACCGCAATTCGCCCACGGCAGGAATGAGCTTCGAGATTGAAGTTGATGGCAAAACCTTGCAAACAAATTCTTTGTGGAGAGTTGCCAAGCATGCACAACTAAGCCCTATTACACAAGGCGAGCAGCCAAACTACCGATTGTCTGAATCAAATATTCGATTTGATGCAAGAGAGAGTTTCGATTTTATTAATTTGCATTCCAATTCTGTAAAACCCAATCTCGATGAGCAGCCTTGGCAAAAGCCAGTCATCATCGATTTTGAGCAAGGTGGTTGGGGTAAGCTGGTCGATCGCCCAATTCCACAATGGCGAGACTATGGCATAAAGAGCTATAAATCGGTAAGATATAATAGCGATAGTACACAAATTATAGCACAACTACCATATAACTGCCACGTTACGCCATACTTCAAAATAAAAGCATCGGCAGGTGATACGATAGATATTCGTACCGATAACTACCGTGGTGGTAGCGAACCCAACGTATATGCTCAGTACATTACACGTGATGGAGAACAAGAGTTTGAGTGCTTGGGTTGGATGAATGGTCACGAGGTAGTTTACTCGCTTCCCAAAGGCGTTGAACTACTAGAGCTAGGTTATCGAGAAACGGGTTATGATAGCGACTTTGCAGGTAGCTTTGTGTGTGATAATATGGCTCTAAATACTCTATGGAGCAAAGCACAACGCACCCTTTATGTAACCATGCGTGACACCTATATGGATTGTCCCGACCGAGAGCGAGCACAGTGGTGGGGCGATGTTGTTAATGAACTGTACGAGGCGTTTTATGCTCTCGACTCTCGTGCGCACTTACTTACACGAAAAGGTGTGCGAGAGTTGATGGATTGGCAGCGCAAAGATGGCACAATCTACTCACCCGTGCCATCGGGTGCGTGGGGTAACGAACTCCCAATGCAGATGTTGGCAAGTGTTGGATATTATGGCTTTTGGTCATATTACATGGGAACAGGCGATAAAGAGACAATCGAGTATGTGTTTAACAAAGTAAAAAAGTATTTAGATGTATGGCAATTAGACGATAGTGGCTTTGTTGTTCCACGTGCAGGTGGCTGGACTTGGGGCGACTGGGGCGAGAACAAAGACATGTATCTGCTATATCAGTTATGGTACTTAATTGCGCTCGATGGCTACAAAGAGATGGCAAACTTGATGGACGAACCCTTGCAAGAGCAGTGGGCACAAAAGCGTGGCGAGACCATTCGCAAGGAGTTTCACGAGCGATATTGGCAAGGTACACACTATCAATCGCCCGACTACACTGCTTTGCCCGACGACCGAGCCCAAGCCCTAGCAGTAGTTGCAGGTGTTGCACCCAAAAGCGTTCATCCCGAACTTAGAAAGTTCTTTAAAAACAATTTTCACGCTAGTCCCTACATGGAAAAATATGTGCTTGAATCACTATGCATGATGGGGTATTATCAAGATGCGATGGATCGCATGCAATTACGCTATGGAGCAATGATCGAGTCTCCTTTATCAACCCTTTGGGAGGGCTGGGGAATTGGTGGTGCTGGCTTTGGTGGTGGCAGCTACAACCATGCTTGGAGTGGTGGCCCACTCACAGTTCTGAGTAGTTACATTGCAGGAATTAGACCTATTACACCTGCCTTTGAGAGTTTTTTGGTTAACCCAAACATTGGAAATTTGAATTTTATAAATGCAGTTGTTCCAATGCTCGATGGGCAAGAGGTACGAGTTTCAATCAACCATTCAGCACAAAATTATTCGCTAGACCTTTGGGTGCCCAAAGGCAGGAGAGCAACAGTTGCAATACCAAATGGCTATTCCCAAATGACTATTAATGGCAAATTAAAAGAGAACATGTCCCAGCTAGATAGCGGTAATTGGGAAATTGAATTTTTAAAATGATAAACAACCATACACCAATTTAACAGTGCTGGTAAAACAAGCAAC
>CAYJIL010000007.1:0-3031 GCA_964370235.1 uncultured Rikenellaceae bacterium
GCGAAAAAGACGCCTCTCGTGCACTGTCACTGCTCGTTTTACTAGCATTACTAGGCTCGTGGGTGTATTGGGGCTTTGCCCTAGTGATAGGTTTGTGTTGGTTTTACACTTTCTTTTGCTTGTATCTTGTTGTCGCCACTTGTTTTACTAGCATTACTAGGTTGGTGGGTGAATTAGATTTTGTTATTCTCTTTGGGTATATATGTGGAGTTGCAGCTATGAAACTACAATACTCCTGCCCTTATCTTGCTTAGAGTGGGGAGGGTGATTCCCAAAAATGATGCTATGTAGCCTAAATTAACACGTGAGTATATGTTGGGGAGTCTCTCTAGTAGTTTGGTGTGTCGCTCGCTAGCCGATAGCGAAAGTATGTCTATGCGGTGTAGTTGTAGAGCTAACACGCACTCTTGGTGTGCGACTCTCGACCAATTGGCAATGTCTATGTCTATTTGGTAGAGTTGGTTGAGTCGATCTATTGGAATGCTGTAAACTTCGCACTCTTCTAGTGATGTAACACATTCAAAACCCGGTTGGCCTCGGTATAAATCGAGCAGTCCAAAGGTCATATCTCCCTCTTTGGAAAACCAAGTTGTGACATCGTTACCGTCAATTATGCAGTGCGAACGAGTAATACCCCTCTCTATGAAATAGACATCTCTATCGAATCGTCCCTCTTTTATTATTAACTGTTTTTTGGGAATAATATGGTGGGTAAGGTTCGAGATAAGAAGTTCTAACGAACTATCCGAAATAGGGTATGTTGACTTGATTGCAGTTATTATATTCTCCATTGGGCAAAAAAAAGCTCTCTCATCTTTGTTGACGAGAGAGCAAATATAGTAAAAAGTTTTATCTTTTACCTATCCATGTGAGCCTATGCCATAGCGACTCCAGCGGACCTTTTGTGTGGTGATTCAACCACCATTTACTAAATATTAATTGTGTGTAAAATACTAATACACCTATTACTATGCTGAGCGTTACTCCAACATACGGGGTGAGATGTAAACCCCAGCTGTAGAATATTGTGGTGCAAATGACACTTTGCCCAATAAAGTTGGTAAGGCTCATTTTGCCATATAACGCTAGCGATTGCCATGCTTTACTCCTTTCGCAGCACCTGTACAAGTATGCAATAATTGATATAATGAGTGCCGAAGAGGCAAGGTTTGAATACATGGTTAAAGGATAGAAACTAACCACTTTATTAAGCCCATAAATTACCAAAACCATCACTAGCGAAATGCTACCCATAACGAGGTATAGTTTTTTTGTACCATCAAAAATGCGGTAGCGATATGCCAAAATACCCAGTGTGAATAGTGCTAATGTTTGCCCAAAACGACCCGTCTCAACAGCCCACGTTAGTGCCCCCTGTGTGCCAATGGTGGCATTGTTGAGTGCTATATTCCAAAACGAAGCTCCGTTATTTTTGCTCACTAGCTCGTTGTAGTAGTCGATGTAGCTCTCGCCCAAGAACGGTGATATTGCATTCGCTATCTCTAGCGGTTGTAGTGCTAAAATTACAGCAATTACGATTAATGCTTTGTTTGGTAGTGTCGAAATAGCAATAATTGGAATTATGCTAAGTGCATAAAACACCAAAGGATCTCCGCCACTAAATAATGCAGCATTAAATAAACCAAACCCTACGAGTAGCACCATGCGCCATAGTATGCGCCTTTTTGTACCCTTTGTTTTACGCTCTGCCTGAAGAGAGAGGGTAAAGCCCATTAGTAATGCAAAAATTGCGTATGCCTTACCCTCAAATAAAAAGTATAGTGTGGTTTTTATTGTATTGTCTAGCTCGGCGAGCCAAGTGGGAGCACTCCATAGAGCTGGAGTGCTATACAAAAAGTTGTTTGAGCAATGAATCAATAGTATCGCTACTAGTGCTATTCCTCGGGTTGTGTCAACCAAAGAGTTTCTACCGCTCGTTTGCTTAACCCATAATCCATTTGCCATATTTCTTTGACTTTAGTACTAGAGCAACAAATGCCCAGTTAACACCAAGTAGTACAAAAGAACTTACTACCATTTTTGCCATTACGTGAATGTTCATGCTGTCTACTAGATTGTAGATTGGGCCAAGGAATATGTAGTGTGACATCCAAATACCAAACGTACATAGGCTAATGCTCTTTAGTGCTTTGTTTACGGTAGGGTTGTTGTACTTTAGCTTTTGTGCTATCATAGCAATAGGTATTGTCATAAGTGCTACGTTTGGCGAACAGTAGGTGTAGAATAGCTCAACAAGTGCAGCAGGTTGCCCCGGAACAGCAGTAATATCCTTAAAGCCAATAAACGTTACTAGATAACCTATCGTAAACATAGGGATAGAGATAGCTATTACCTTAGCCCACGAAATGTTTATTGGGTATTTCATCATATAGTGACCAAGTAGTAGGTAGCCGTTAAATCCTGCAAAGTAGTATAGCATACCAAACTCGTTCCACGAACACTCACCCCACACCTCTAGCGAGAAGTACTCTCTCAAATATGGAATAAATAGCGATAGCGACCATAGTGCCAAGAACCACTGCATATCTTTTTTGCTAGCCTTCTCGACCCAAGCCGAAAAGATAGGGATATATAGGTATAGTCCAATTAGCACATATATATACCACATTTGAACAGCAAAATAGCTAAACGTTAGTGGAATTTGTGCTACATGGCGCATAGCATCACCAAACTCGTGCGATGGTGTTACCCATGCAAAAAACTCGTTAATGGTTGCAAGCTCGCAGCCCATTAGTCCGCTTACCCATGGGAATATATTGTAGATTACAGACCAAATAAGGAATGGGATCATAATTCTGAAGATGCGTTTTTTTGCAAATTCACCTATCGAGCCCACCGACGGAAGCAGCAGAGCACCGCTCACCATAACAAATAGTGGAATGGCTGGGCGTAGGAATGAGCCATAAAAACTACCCCACACATTATACCAAGGCTCGCTGCGCTGCTCGGGCGTAACGTTATCGGTACAGTGTACGGCAATCATCATAAAAATTGCAATTAGCTTGAGTAG
>CAYJIL010000007.1:3131-38359 GCA_964370235.1 uncultured Rikenellaceae bacterium
TACTTTTGTAGTATGATGCTAATTGTAGATTAAATTTAAAATCAATAGATGAAACGCTATATACTGCCACTGTTGCTAACACTTTCGACGCTGTCACTATCTTCCCAAACCAAGGTTTGGCAAAGTGAATCTATCGCCGTTAGTGGTGATAATATTATTTTAGGTAATAATAATACAAAAGAGATTGTAAAGCTAGATGAATCGGGTAAGACCGTTGCATCGCTTAGCTTTGATGATCCAGTTACGGGGCTTGTTGTTTATGGTAACGATGCCTATGTAACAACTAGCTACGCAAAGGGAGCTTTGCATAAAGTTAATCTCGATACATTTACTCTAGGTGGTAGCCTTGTACTAGATATGGGTTCAAAAAGCCCAACGGTTGATAAGGATGGTAAGTTTATATATGTATGTAACCAATTTAAAGGCACAGTTTCAAAAGTTGATTTAGCATCGATGAAAGAAGTGGCTTCGGGCAAAGCTGTTCGAGAGCCTTTTGCAAGTGTTCTTTCGGCAGATGGCAAATATCTATTTGTAAATAACTTCTTGCCTTTGGCACCAGCTCAGCTAGATTATGTAGCTAGCGAGCTCTCTGTTTTTGATACACAGAGCATGCAACTAGTAAAAAATATTACGCTTGATAATGGTAGTAATGCCCTACGTGGTATTGCTCTGTCGCCCGATGGTCGTTATGTGTTAATATCACACAACCTTGGGCGTTTTCAGGTGCCTACCTCTCAGCTTCAGCAAGGGTGGATGAACACAAGTGCACTTAGCGTAGTTGATGCCTCATCGCTTGAGTTTGTGGCAACAACTTTGCTAGACGAGCCAGAGAGAGGTGCAGCAGGTATTTGGGGTGTACAAACAGCGGGCGATAAAATTGTAGTTTCGCATTCGGGTACACACGATATTAGCGTGATTCCTTATACCGACTTTGCTATAAAGCTAGAGGGCTATGAGCAAAAAACAAATCTATCGTATGACCTATACTTTATATATGGCCTAAGAGAGCGCATTCCAATTGTAGGTAATGGCCCACGCAACTTTGTTATAAAAGATGATAAGGCATATATACCTACATTCTTTTCGGATACTCTTAACGTATATAACCTAGAGAGTGGCGATAACAAAGTAATAGCATATAATCCCGACAGAGTTGAAACGCCACAAAACATAGGCGAGCGCAACTTTAACGATGCAATGCTATGCTTTCAGAATTGGCAATCGTGTAATGGTTGTCACCCGGGGCAGGGGCGTACCGATGGTCTTAACTGGGACTTAATGAACGATGGTATTGGTAATCCCAAAAACTGTAAGAGTATGCTACTAGCGCACGTTACAGGCCCAGCTATGATTACGGGTATTCGAGAGAGTGCCGAGGTAGCAGTACGCAAGGGATTCACTCACATTCAGTTTGCAAACGTAGATGAACAAGCACAAGTATATGTAGATGACTACCTAAAGGCGCTAAAGCCTTTACCTAGTCCATATCTTGTAAATGGCGAGCTATCTGAGCTAGCAAAAAAAGGTAAAACCGTTTTCGATAAGCTAAATTGTGCAATGTGTCACAGTGGCGAGTACTACACCGACCTAAAAATGCACCGCATTGGCGAAAATGTAGAGTTTGAGAAAGGTTGGGACACCCCAACACTAATTGAGGTGTGGCGCACTGCTCCCTACCTATTTGATGGTAGAGCAGTTACTATGCAAGATGTGTTTAAGAAGTATCGTCACGGTATTATGGGCGAGGTTTCGGACAGTGATCTTGATGCGTTAAGTGAATACGTATTATCGTTATAAGCTATGGAGAATATATTTAAGTTTTACACCCACAAAATAGACAACTGCGAGTGCTTTGGCAGCGCAGTAGAGGCTCTTTTTGATGGCATATATTCTAGGTCGGGCAAAAGCGCTATTCGTGTGGTTGTTTTTGGTAGCAGTCGCTCAAACGAGGAGTATCTTGAGCAAAGAACCCAAATATTTGACACCGTAGCCAAGCTATACGATGGTAGATTGCTATGTAGCTATATAGCACAAAAACCTTTTGACGGGGAGTTGGTTGCCGAGGTAACCGAGCTATCTGGTGATGTGCCACACTACTGGGGAGTGAGTAACGATATTCGCTACCTGCAAATGAAATACAATGGCAGAGTAGAGCTAATGACTGGTGGTATATATTCGCAATTAGAGAGTGGAATTGCTAGTCAATCGGTCGATATATTTAAGCGGTTGTCCGCATTGCTTGCAGCACTCGATTATTCGATTGACGATATAACACGACAGTGGAACTATATAGAGCGTATTGTTGACATCGAAAACAACAAGCAGCACTACCAAATATTTAACGATGCACGCACCATCTTCTACCGTGATACACAGTGGAGCGCAGGTTACCCTGCTGCAACAGGTATTGGTATGCAGTATGGTGGTGTTATTGTTGAGGTGAATGCCACAATGGGTTCACACCAATATGCCAAAGCAATAGATAATAGCCTACAAAGAGCGGCTCACATATACTCACAAGAGGTTTTAGTGGGCGAGGCCGAGTTTGGAATCGAGCGTTCGACTCCCAAGTTTGAGCGAGGTAAAGTAGTAGATTATAATAATTCTCCGCTATTCTACATATCGGGAACGGCAGCAATTCGTGGCGAAGAGAGTGTAGCAGAGGGCGATGTAGTGGCACAAAATATTGCCACAATGGAAAACATCGACCACCTAATATCGACACAAAACAGAGAGCTATTTGGTGATGTTAGTGGCGTAGAACTAGGCTATGGTCTACTGCGGGTCTACATAAAAGAAGATAGCGATGCGGCAGCGGTGCTGGAGTATATGAAGCCCACATACCCGCACATTGAGCTAATATTTGTTAAGGCAGATGTTTGTCGAGACGAGCTACTAATCGAAATCGAAGGCTTTGCCAGCGCAAAATAAATAAGAGTATTAATCATATAAAATAATTGAAATGTACAAAGTAAAAAGTTTAATCCTAGCCTCTACGGTGGCACTAGCAACAGCTTGTTGCTCAAATAACGATAAGAAGCAGTGTGCAGCTGAATCATCTTGTTGCGGTTCATCGACAGAGTGTTCACAAACAAAAACAACTATGAAGTATACAAAAAAGTACACAAACGCAGATTTTTACACAGACGGCAAGTTTAACCAAGAGGTAGCTAAAGAGGCTTACCTAGACATGTTTAAGCACTATGGTGTGCCTTACACAGACTTTATGAAGACTGATATGTGGGTTACAGACTTTGGTCTAGGCGATTTTGAGAACGTAGGTATGGGCGGTATTTTCTGGGTAAATGATGCAGAGCACGCATACTTTGGTCACGAAATCTATCTACTTCCTTCGCAGATGATTCCTGAGCACTACCACATGCCAACACCGGGTCACCCTGCTAAGTTTGAGAGCTGGATGGTAAGAAATGGTTCTTGTTACAACTTCTCGGTTGTGGGTGATGCAACACCAAATCCTCCTGCACTTCCTGCAACACAAGCTCCAACTATCAAGAGTAAAAACTTTGTAGTTATGGAAGTTGGCGATATCGCACACCTTAAAGAAACTGAGACTGCTCACTTCCTAATGGCAACAGACGAAGGTGCTATTGTATCGGAGTTTGCTAACTACCACGATGGTGCTGGTCTAGGTTTCACAAACCCAGAAGCTAAGTTATAATATAGTATATTATTAACCCAAATTATAGAACTATGAGAAGAATAAGCCATATAGGTATGCCAACCTCTCAGGTGCAACCTAACGAGAATTATAGTGCTGATATGAAACTGTTTTTGACAGACTATAGCCAGAGTCCTAACAAAATAGAGTTCCTACGTTTTGAGGCAGATTCAACAATGCCACAAATCCTAAAGGATATGCCACATATTGCATATGAGGTAGACTCTATCGAAGAGGAGATGAAAGGCAAGACAGTAGTTATGCCAATAACAAAACTATCAGACACTCTTACTATCGCTTTCATCGAAGAAGAGGGGATTGCAATTGAGTTAATGGAGGTAAAATCTTAAAATTAATAAGGCATTATGGCAAAATTTATAAACAAACCAGAGGACATTACACGCGAACTATTAGAGGGTTATGTTCTTGCATATAAAGATCAAGTAGAACTAGCTGATGAGAATATCATCGTTAGAAAAAATAAAAAGTCTGATGACAAAGTAGCAGTAGTCACTCTAGGTGGTTCGGGTCACGAGCCTGCCCTAAGTGGTTTTGTAGGCGATGGTATGCTAGACTGTTCGGTAGTGGGCGATATTTTTGCTGCTCCGGGTGCACAGCGTCTATTCAAGGCTCTACAAATGTTTAAGCGTGATGCAGGTATCTTGCTTGTGGTTCTTAACCACTCGGGTGATATTATGAGCGCAAACATGGCTTGTCAGCTTGCAGAGCGTAGCGGTATTAAGGTTGCTCGCATTATTACACACGACGATATTAGTGCAGGTTTGGATACTCCAGACGATGACCGTCGTGGTCTAGCGGGTTGTGTGCCTCTTTACAAAATTCTAGGTGCTGCAGCCGATGGTGGTGCATCGCTAGAGGAGCTTGTAGAGATTGGCGAGAGATTCAACTCACAAGTAGCTACTCTTGCAGTTGCTATGGGTTCTTGTTCTCACCCACAAAACGGTGCTACAATTGCATCGCTTGAAGAGGGCGAGATGGAGATAGGTATGGGTCAGCATGGCGAAGGCGGCGGTGGTCGTGCTAAGCTAGAGTCTGCCGATCAGGTAGCCGAAATTATGATTGCTCAGCTAATGAAAAAGCTAGAGGCTAAGAGCGGTGACAAGATGCTATTAATTATTAATGGTGTTGGTGCATCTACTCACATGGAGCTATCTATCATCTTCCGCAAGGCTCACATGTTACTAGTCGATGCTGGTATCGAGGTTGTAGAGGGTCGCATTGCCGAAATTCTAACAGTGCAAGAGCAGTCTGGTTTCCAGATGATATTGGCTCGTTGCGACGACGATCATATCGATCTTCTAAAGAACAAAGCATCTAATGCTCCATATTGGACTGTAATTGGCAAGTAAACTATGAATAAAATAACAATTAACGACTTTAAGAGAATGCTTGAGTTTGCGGGTAAAACCGTAGTTGCTCGTAGCGAAGAGTTCTCTAAACTAGACGCCATAACTGGCGATGGTGACCATGGAACAGCTATGGAGAGTGCATTTGGTGCAATCCTATCTACTAATAGTGCTAGCGAAGATTTCAAAGGCCTACTATCAGATATGGGTTTCAACGTAATGATGGCTACAAGCGGTTCGACAAGTTCGCTACTAGGTGCGTTCTTCTTGGGAATGAGCGATGCAGCTTCGGGTTCAGAGCTAACAGCAGAGCAAGCAAAGGCTATGTTTGCTGGTGGTCTCGAGGGAGTTGAAAAGCAAACCAAAGCACGTGTTGGCGACAAAACTATGATGGATGCTCTAATTCCAGCCGTAAAGGCAATGAGCGAATGTGAGAGCGATGATGTAGCACAAATTCTTGCAGCAGGAGCACAAGCAGCACAAGCGGGTGCCGATGCTACTGTTGAAATGCAGGCGGCATTTGGTCGTGCTCGCAACTATGGTGAGCGTTCGATTGGTGCAGCCGATTCGGGTGCAATGTCATGGGCATCAATCTTTGATTCGTTTGCAAAAGCACTTAACTAATAACTATTAAAAAAGAGAAAATGGCAGATTTAGATGAAATAAAAGAAAATAAGGATAAGGACTTTGGTGTTGGTATTCCGGTAGCTAACCAAAACTTTTTCCTAAAAGGTGCTGACAACCTTGATTGGGGTATGAAGAACCGTCTTTCACGCATATTTAACCCTAAGACTGGTCGTACAGTAATGCTTGCATTTGACCATGGTTACATTATGGGCCCAACTTCGGGTCTAGAGCGTATCGACCTTTCGATCAACCCACTAATTGAGTATGCTGACTCAATCATGTGTACTCGTGGTTCGCTTCGTTCGATTGTACCAGCTGCAATGGACAAGTCGGTTTGTTTGCGCTACTCGGCAGGCTCTACACTTTTGACAGAGCTTAACGATGAGTGCCTACTAGATATTAACGATGCTATTCGTGTTAATGCTTCGGCAATGGCGGTTATGGTATCTATTGGTGGTAAGTTCGAGGCTAAGACAATCGATAACCTTGTACGTACAGCAGATTTGGGTTACAAGTATGGTATCCCAACAATGGGTGTAACGGCTGTTGGTACCGAGATGGCTCGTGATGCTCGTTACTTTGGTATCGCAGCTAGAGTGTGTGCCGAGAATGGTGCTAACATTGTTAAGACTTACTACTGTGATGGTTTTGAGCGTGTAGCTTCGGCAACCGGAGTACCTATCGTAATTGCAGGTGGCAAGAAGCTAGAGGAGCGTGCAGCTCTTGAGCTATGCTACATGGCAATAAACGATGGTGCAGCAGGTGTTGACATGGGACGTAACGTGTTCCAGAGCGAGAAGCCAGCTGCTATGATTCAGGCAGTTGCAGGAGTTGTACATGATGGCCTATCGGTAGACCAAGCATACCAAATGTTCCAAGATCTATAACAACTACAAGCAGTCGAGATGGTGTGTTATGCACCATCTTGGCTGTTATCATCAACACTAATAACTAACAATTATCTTAGATGAGAAAACTATTACTTATGCCGCTTCTTGCTCTAGCCGTTTCGTGTGGCTCAAAGCCAGAACAAAAAGAGAAGTTATTGCTTGGAGGCTCGGGTTGGAACGATATTGCCATAGTCGACAAAGAGAGTGGAGTGATTGAGTGGAGCTACCATATTGATGATGAGCCACTAGAGTGTAATTCGCTAGAGATAACCTCTGATAACGACAAAATATTTTTGGCATATCGACATGGTGTGAGATTGATTGACCGTCAAACCCAGAAGGTGCTTTGGGATTACCCAATTGCTGAGGGCGAGGAGGCTCAAAGTGCTAAAATTTATGGTGACACTACATTTGTGGCAGCCGTGTGTGGCACGCCAGCCAGAATTATAGAGTTTGATTTGAACGGAAATATCAAAAAAGAGTTAAAAATTGACACACAAATAGAGGATCACCACATGCAGTTTCGTCAAGTGACAAAAACTAGCAATGGTAACTACATTGTTCCTATGTTTGCACGTGGTATTATTTGCGAGGTATCGCCAACGGGCGAGATTGTTCGCACTATCGATGGCAAAGGAATGACCTTCTCTGTAAAAGAGATTGAGGGTGGTAAGTGGATATTTACAACAGGTGATAGTCACTCATTCATTACCGTTGATTTGGCTACTGGCGAGCGTAAAGAGAGTGCACACGACAAGCTACTTGCATTTGCTGCCGAGCCTCACGTGTATGAGGATGGTTCGGTGATAGTATGTAGCTGGGTAGGTCACTCAGAGACAAAAGACGAGCCAAAGATTGTGCATTTCGATGCACAAGGTAACGAAATATGGAGAATGGCAAACCAAAAAGAGGGTATCGGGATGGTATCTGCCATGGACATATTCTATGAATAATTAAACCTAACTATATGAGAATGATTAGATTATTTGCTATGACGCTATTTGCGTCAATGCTATCTCTTTCGCTTATGGCGGCTCCAGACTGGACAGTCAAAGTGTTGGAGTTAAAGGAATTGTATTCCAAGGCAGCAGTTAGCTCTGTCACTGCAGAAGTGCTAAGAGTTGGTGAGCAGCCACAAAAAATTTCGGTAGATCTCAACGGTGAGAAATACCTAACACTACTTGTTACCGATGCTGGTGATGGCGATAACTATGACCAAGTAGCATGGGGTGATGCACACTTTGTAAAGGCAAATGGCGAGAAGGTATATCTTGACGATATGAGCTTTAAGGCAAATGCTAGCGCTTATGGCGTGCGCCGTGGCGATAACTATTCGGGTAAGAAAATCTCGATTGCTGGCAAAAAATACGAAAAAGGTATCACAGCACACTCTACAACATCAATCGTTATTCCATTAGATGAGCCATATGTGCGCTTTGTCTCTGAGGTGGGTATCGAGGATGGTGGTACAAAACAGTCTTCGGCACAAATAATGATTATTCGTGGCGACCTTAGCAAAGAAGTAGCTAAGGCTGTTGAGCAGTATCCACAAATTGCTAAATTTATTACCTACTCATCATACAGTGCCGAGCAATGGCTTGCTAACAAAACTGGCGATGTTGAGCGTAAAGCACTACTATCTCTTATCCCAAAGCTAGAGGATGGTATGGACTTTACAAACCTATACAAGCTAGTAGATGGTGACGATGCTATGCGTACTCGCAAGTATCTATACCTTTATGAGCGTGTATGTGAGGTATATGACCTGCAAAACGAACTTGCTCTTATCAACCTAAAAGCAATTCGTGCAGCTCACGAGGATATGTCTAAAATGAAAGGTTACGATGCTGCTGGTAATAGCCGCAAGTTGGCAGAGCTAGAGTCTATCGTTCGTAGCGGTCTAATTGCTATTTGTAACTATGACGCTAACAAACTAGCTCAGGCACGTCGTGCAATTGAGCTAAAGCGTGAGATTCTTCTTTCGAATCCACTACTTGATGTTGACCGCATCGTTGCTTCTCGTTACGATTTGGGCATGTCGGCTCGCACAGCTAATGCACCTGCTATTGGTACCGAGCCTAATAACTGGACTAACATTCTTTCGGCATCGAGAATTAGCAACCCAAATGCTATTGTCGAGCTTAACAACATTGATACAAAACCAACAGAGAAGGTTATCTACCAGCCAGCAAATGGTGTACCTGCTACACACTTGCGCATGCACTGGGATGCCGATCGTCTTATGTTCTCGTCGCTTAACGACAGAGGTCTATGGGGTGTATTCGAGGTGCCTCTTAATGGTGGTGAGCCAAAAGAGCTAGTTACTACCGATGATGCAGACCTAGAGTTCTTTGATGCTACTTACCTACCAGGTGGTAACATTTCGGCAATCTCTAACATTGGTTACCAAGGTGTACCTTGTGTAGATGGTTATGACCCAGTGGGTAACATGGTAATCTATAACCCAGAGAAGAGTTCTCTTCGTAGGGTAACTTATGACCAAGATGCTAACTGGAATCCAGTAGTTATGAACAATGGTCGTTTGATGTTTATTAGATGGGAGTATGCCGATCTAACACACTACTTCTCTCGTATCGTTATGCACATGAACCCAGACGGTACCGAGGCTCGTGCACTATACGGAAGTAACAAGTTCTTCCCTAACGCAGTGTATGATGTACAACCTCTACCGGGTAACGGTAGCCGCTTTGTGGGTATTGTTTCGGGTCACCACGGTGTTGCACGCTCGGGACGTCTAATGATTTTCGATCCTGCTAAAGGTCGTACAAGTGTTGAAGGTATTGTTCAAGAACTTCCGTTCAAAGATAAAATTATTCAGCCTCTTGTAAAAGACGAGCTAGTAAACGGTGTATGGCCACAATTCCTAAAGCCTTATCCAGTTAACGAAGACTACTTCCTTGTAGCGGGTAAGCTATCTCCAAAGGGTCTTTGGGGTATCTACCTAGTTGATGTTTATGACAACATGACTCTAATTAAAGAGGGCGAAGGCGAAGGTTACAACACTCCAATTCTTGTTGAGAAGCGTCCTACACCTCCGGTAATTCCTGATCGTGTAAACCTTGACAGCAAAGAGTCTACTATCTTTATTCAAGATATATATGAGGGTCCTGGTCTAGTTGACGTACCACGTGGTACAATTAAAGAGCTACGCCTATTCTCTTATGAGTATGCTTATATTAAATCTCCATCTAACAACAGTGCTCAAGGTATTCAGTCTGGTTGGGATATTAAGCGTCTACTTGGTACAGTTAAAGTTGAGGAGGATGGTTCGGCAACGTTCAAGATTCCTGCAAATACTCCAATTTCGATTCAGCCACTAGATAGCGAAGGTCGTGCGGTGCAGTGGATGCGTAGCTGGGTTACAGGTATGCCAGGCGAGGTAGTATCTTGTGTTGGTTGTCACGAAAACCAAAATAGTATTCCAATTCCTAAGCGTACTATCGCCTCTACAAAGACTCCAATGCCTATCACTCCTCCAGAGGGTGGTCCACACGCAGTGAGCTTTAATGCAGAGATTCAGCCTATCCTTGATCGTGCTTGTATCTCGTGTCACAACGAAAATAGCAAGCTTAACTTTACTGGTAATAGAATTGACAAGCCAACAGGCTTTAACATGAGTTACCTAGCATTCCACCCATTTGTTAGCCGTCAGGGTAGCGAGGCAGATGCTAAGATTATGGTTCCTTATGAGTATCACGCTAACACTTCAGAAGTTGTTCAACTTCTAAAGCTTGGTCACCACGGTGTTGAGCTAACAGACAAAGAGTGGCGTAACCTATACACTTGGATTGATATGAATGCTCCAGACAAAGGCGCATTTACTCAAAACGACTTGAATGGTTATAACCAAATCGAGCGCCGTATGGAGCTAGCTAAGAAATACAACAACATCGAAGTTGACTGGCAGAAAGAGGCTCGTGACTTTATGGCGTATATCGAGGCTAAGGACATTCAACCAGAAGCTCCTAAGAAAGTAGAAGCTCCTGTTTACAAAGCAGCTAAAGCGGGTGGCTGGCCATTCTCGGCAGAGAAAGCAGCTAAGATGCAAGCTGGTAGCGAGCGTCGTGTAATCGAAATTGCTCCGGGTGTTGAGATGGCATTTGTTAAGATACCTGCTGGTAAGTTTGTAATGGGTAGCAACAAAGCTGGTAAGGATATGGCACCTGAGACTGCTGTAACTATTGGCAAGAGCTACTGGATTAGCGAAACAGAGGTTACAAATGGTCAATATATCACAATCGACCCAGATCACGATAGCCGTATTGTTGCTCAAATGTGGAAAGACCACACAAATGCAGGTTATGTAGCTAACCGTCCAGAGCAGCCAGTTACACGTGTATCATGGGAAGAGGCTATGGAGTATTGCCAAAAACTATCTGAGAAGATGGGTGTGAAGTTCAACCTTCCGACAGAGGCTCAGTGGGAGTGGGCAGCAGCAGCTGGTAGTGACCAAGAGTTCTGGTTTGGCGATCGTTCAACAGACTTCTCTGGCTATGATAACATGGCAGATTGGCAGCTAACAAAGATGGCAGTTGCGGGTGTAGACCCACAGCCAATGTCTCCAAATAGCTTCTGGTATAAGTACTACAACTTTATGCCTAAGGTTGAGAGCGTAAATGATGGTCAGATGATTATTACCGAAGTGGGTACTTGGTATAAGCCAAACCCATGGGGTCTTTACGATGTACATGGTAACGTAGCAGAGTGGACTCGCTCAGACTATGTTCCATATCCATATGTAGACCAAGAGCCACAAGCCGAAGCACTTAAAGTTGCTCGTGGTGGTTCGTGGAGAGATCGTCCTAAAACGGCTACTCGTTTTGTTCGTAAATCATATATGCCATGGCAAAAGGTTAATAATGTAGGATTTAGAATTATTATCGAAGAGTAAATCCTATAATCTCTAGTAAAAGGTGCTAAGTTATTGATAACTTAGCACCTTTTTTATATATTTGTGCAATCATTATTAAATACTATGAATAAAATACTACGATCGATCCTCTCTACTAGGGCTACAATCATTCTAATGATAATATATGCTCTTTTGTTAGCACTCGCTACTTTTGTTGAAGCCAAAATGGGAACACCCACCGCATTATCGGCAATTTATCACAATCCGCTATTTATATTTTTGCAAGCTGTAATGATTGTTAACTTTGTTGCAGTAACACGCAAGATGAATCTTGTGGGACAGCGCAAGTGGGGTGTCCTAATTAGCCACTATGGTTTTGTTATGGCACTTGTAGGTGCTATGGTTACCCATATTTGGGGTAGCGAATATATGCTATATGTGAGAGAGGGTGCAAGCTCTTCGGTGGGCTATGGCCAAACGCTAGAGCTCAACTATACCATCGACTCAAAGGAGTATAGCACACCTTTGGACGAGAGAACAATTTATAGCCAAACACACGATGGCGTTACTGTTATGCTAGATAATTATTGCAAGGGTTGTGGTGCTGCGGGTAGCGATGTTGCCTCGGTAAGCATTGCTGTGGGTGGCGACTCACAAAAAGTTATGCTTTCGGGAATGTCACGCCGTCCTGCTCAATACCAAGCCCTAAAGATTGGTGACAAGGTAATAAGCATAGGTTTTGGTGCACAGGAGCAAGAGCTCCCGTTCTCGGTTACGCTCAAAGATTTTGTAATTGAGCGTTATGGTGGTTCGGGCTCTCCATCTTCTTTTGAGAGTTTTGTTACTATCGACAATCAAGGCAAAAAGAGCGATCACCATATCTTTATGAATAACATTGCATATGTGGGTGGTTATCGCCTATACCAAACATCGTATGATCCCGACGAAATGGGAACTATTCTTACAGTAAATCACGATCTAGCAGGTATGATTATTAGCTATATTGGCTATATAATGATGCTACTAGGTTTTGTTGTGGGGCTATTTCACAAGAGTTCACGATTTAGAATCTTGCTAGCAAGGCTATCTCGTGTTAGCACAGTAGTGGCGCTAATGTTTTTGGCAAGCGGCGAGCTATCTGCCAACTCATACACTAACATCGAGCAGCTAAAAAGCTCGGTTATGCCACAGGAGCTATCGCAAAAGATGGCACGACTGCTTGTTCAAAACCCTAATGGTAGAATAGAGCCACTGGGTAGCTACACCGATAAACTGGTGATGAAAATCTATCGTTCGTCTAGTTACGAGGGCATAGGCTCTGTCGACATTGTTGCATCAATGATTTCGGAGCCATATCGTTGGAGTAATGCCCCAATGATATATTTGTCGGGTGCCGACCTTGAGGCTAGATTTGGTGGTAAAGAGTATGTGAGTTTTAACGAGCTATTCGATAGCCAAGGAAACTACCTGCTAACACCCGATTTAGAGAAAATTTCGCCCAAAGACCCTAGCTCTTTGTCAAAAACCGAAAAAGACATTCTAAAGCTAGACGAGAAGATTAATATCATGAACTTGCTATTTAGGGGTTCGCTACTAAATCTATTCCCACTAAACAGTAGTGTCGATGGGCATTGGTACTCTAGTGGTGATGATACATCGCAATTTAGCGGTAGAGACTCTTTGTTTGTAACATCTATTATGCCGTGGTTTGCACAAGAAAACTTGGCTAGCTATAATTCGGGCGATTGGGCAAAACCACTCGAAATAATAGGCATGATTGATACCTACCAACAAAAAATGGCTAAAAAGGAGCACCTTATTCCTAGTAATAAGGTTGAGGCCGAGCTACTATATAATAAAGTCAACATATTTAAAATATCGGGAATCTCTTACCTTGCATCGGCATTTGTGTTGCTAGTGCTACTGTTTAGCTCGATGGGAGCTGGGCGTGGTAGAGCCTTAACATTTGTAGCAATAGCTGTTATTGCAGCTGCATTTGTTTGCCATACATCGGGCATTGGCCTTAGATGGTACTTCTCGGGGCGTTCGCCATGGACAAACTCATATGAGTCGATGATCTTTATCTCGTGGAGTGCGGTGCTTGCAGGTTTGCTGTTTACTCGCAAATCAAAAGCTGCGCTTGGTGTTGCGGTAATGATGGGTGGTATTGTAGCTATGATTTCGCAGCTTAACTTCCTCGACCCACAAATCACACCACTTGTTCCTGTGCTCAAGTCATATTGGCTAATGTTTCACGTTGCCATCATTACGGCTAGTTATGGTTTCTTTGGAGTGTGTACACTACTAGGCATTATCTCTATGATAATTATAATATCAAAACCTAGCCAAAAGCTCAAGCAAAAAATAGAGGAGCTTACCATCATCAACGAAATATCGATGATAATTGGCGTGATTCTACTCACGATAGGTATCTTTATTGGTGCTGTGTGGGCAAACGAATCGTGGGGTAGATATTGGGGCTGGGACCCCAAGGAGACTTGGGCATTAATTTCGATGGTTGTATACGCAACGGTGCTACATTTACGTTTTGTAAAGGAGCTGAGTAGCCGCTTTTTATTTATAGTTGCTAGCGTATGGAGCTTTTATGTTATCCTAATGACCTTCTTTGGTGTAAACTATTACCTTTCGGGCATGCACTCATACACAGAGGGCTCGTCGCTTTCGGGCATATATGTAATACTGCCTACCATCGCTCTACTTATTCTGACAATATTCGCATATATCAGAAGAGAAAAACAGTAATAAATAAAACACTATATATACTAAACAATCCCTACTTATGAAACATGTACTATTATCGCTATCGCTATTGATAGCCTCAACAGCTGGCCTTATGGCTGGTGATCCGCTTCGTGATTTGGTGGAGCGCACAACAGGATCTAATGCCAAAAATGTTAAATTTCAGATTGACGACATGGCTCGTGGATATGAGTACCACACAAAGGATGGTAAGCTATATATCACAGGTTCTGATAATGTTGCGGCAAGTCGTGGTTTTTATGACTATGTTAAGAACAACGGAATGGGTATCTACTCGTGGTCGGGTTCGAATATCGAGCTGCCCAAGAGTTTTGAGAATGGTGCGCAGCACGAAGTAGTTGCTCCCTTTGAGAATAACTACTATCTAAATGTAGTAACCTACGGTTACACAATGCCATATTGGGATTGGGCACGTTGGGAGCAAGAGATTGACTGGATGGCTCTGCACGGTATAAATATGCCGCTAGCACTAGTGGGCTACGAGGCAATAATGGCTCGTGTATGGAAGCGATTTGGCTTAACAGACGAGGAGATTAACGGTTATTTTGTTGCTCCGGGTCACCTGCCGTGGATGCGCATGGGTAATTTGAGTGGTATAGATGGCCCGCTTAATAGCGACTGGCACCAAGATCAAATAGACTTACAGCACAAAATTCTAGATCGTATGCGTGATTTAGATATGAAACCAATTTGTATGGGATTCCCCGGTTTTGTACCACAAGCCTTTAAGCGTCTATATCCAGATATTGAGCTTATTCAAACTAGCTGGGCAGGTGCGTTCCACAACTGGATGCTACCCCCAACCGAGGAGCTCTTTAGCCAAATTGGTACAGCCTTTATCGAGGAGTGGGAAAAGGAGTTTGGAGTAAACGAATACTACCTTGTCGATAGCTTTAACGAAATGGAAATTCCGTTTCCTCCAAAAGAGAGCAACGAGCGTTATGAGCTGCTAGCATCTTATGGCGATATTGTTTATAACTCTATAAAAGATGCCTCGCCCGATGCAACGTGGGTAATGCAAGGTTGGATGTTTGGTTATCAGCGTGATATTTGGGACTACAAAACTCTTGCAGCCCTAATATCAGAAGTGCCAGACGATAAGATGATACTGCTAGATTTGGCAGTAGACTATAACAAGCACTTTTGGCACACTAGCCCTAACTGGGACTTCCACAAAGGATATACAGGTACACAGTGGGTTTATAGCGTAGTTCCAAACATGGGAGGAAAGACAGGCCTAACAGGTGTGTTAGACTTTTATGCTAATGGTCACCTAGAGGCGCTTGCTTCGCCAAATCGTGGCAACCTAATTGCACATGGTCTTGCGCCCGAGGGTATCGAAAACAACGAAGTGTTGTATGAGCTATATACCGATGCAGGGTGGAGCGATAAGAGAATAGACGTAATGCAGTGGTATGATGGTTACCAGCAAAACCGCTACGGAAAGAGCGATGAGCTACTCGATAAATCGATGAAGAGCTTAATTGAGTCGGTGTACGGAACGTTTACCGATCATCCTCGCTATAACTGGCAGTTTCGTCCCGGCTCTATGCAGCATGGCTCTATAAACATAGCACCTAGTTTCTTTAGAGGCCTAGAGGAGTTTGCAGCTGCAGCGCCACAGTACAAAGGCAACAAACTATACGAGATTGACCTAGCCGAAAATACTGCACTATACCTAGGTGGTAAGGCAGAGCAGCTAATTCAGCTTATCGAGCAAGAGTACCTATTGGGCGATGTAGAGCGTGCAGTCGAGTATGAGGCACTGTTTGAGAAGGTGATGATGGGAATGGACTCGCTACTACGCAACCATCCAAACCTTAACCTTAACCACTGGTTATCATACCCAGCAGGCAAAGCAAAAAACAGCCAACAGCACGAGCAGTACACACAGAACGCACGCCGTTTGGTAACTATTTGGGGTCCTCCAATCGACGACTACTCGGCAAGAGTATGGGGTGGTTTGATAGAGGAGTACTACCTTCCTCGTTGGAAGCACTACTTCGAGGCTAAGCGTACAGGCAAGCCATTTGATTTTGCTAAGTGGGAGCTTAATTGGGTAGAGACAAACCCAATTGTAGAGACTGTTCCGGTGGTAGATATTCCAGAGTTATCTTCTCGCATGATAGAGCTAACAAAGGGTATTAACACTTCGTCTTTGATTAAGCGTAGCGAGGGCGATGTAGGATATTGGAGCATGAGCGAGGCAGGCGAGCGAGAATTTACGTTCCAAGTATCTGCTAAGATGATTGCAAAGCTAAAAGAGCTAAAAGTGGGAGCTATTAGAATCGATGGCAAAGTTGAGGTTGTAGCTTTTGAGCTTGTTGCCGATGGCGAAGTTGTTGCATCTTCTAACCAAAGCAAAGAGCTTAGTAGTTCAAAACAAGCAGTATATCAGGTTGGCGATCTTTCGGGAGTGAATGCCAACAACGGTGCACAGCTAAAAATAAAGATCAAAAGTAGCGGAAGCGGCGCTGGTGTCGTAAAGCTATAAGGTATAAGCATAATAATGATAGGGGACAACTACTTTGGTTTGTAGTTGTCCCCTATTATTATTATATTTGTTAGCCTTATCAAACTAACTTACATAATATGAAGAGAGGATTATTACTCCTTGGTGTTTTACTATATAGTATAACTAGCTACTCACAAGTTCGGCTTGCCGATATTTTTACCGATAATATGGTAGTTCAGCATGATAGCCGTGTTGCAATATGGGGTACGGCAGACCCAGCACAAAAATTCGATATTGTAGCCTCGTGGGCTGCGAGCGATACAATCAAAATCACAACACAAGGCGATGGAGCGTGGATGACACATATTCCCACCCCCAAGGCAGACCTCCGTGCACATACCATTAAAGTGGGCGATGTAACGCTATCTAACGTAATGTTGGGTAATGTGTGGCTGTGTAGTGGCCAAAGCAATATGCAGTGGAGTGTTAACTATGGTATAATGAATGGCGAGCAAGAGGCTCTTAATGCTACAAATCCAAATATTCGCATCTTTCAAATTCCGCTATCTTCGGCTCGCTCGCCACAAGATAGGGTAGTAGGTGAGTGGGTAACTTCTCGCCCCGAGACTATGCGCAAAGCATCGGCAGTGGGTTATTTCTTTGCCCGTGAGCTAGAGAGCGAGCTCGATGTGCCTGTGGGTATAATCTCTTCGGCTTGGGGTGGTACTTCGGCAGAGGTGTGGACACCTAGCGAGGCTTTTACTCCACAAATGCTAGAGAATGCAATGGTAGAAGAGTCTGTTTGGCGAACAACCAAAAATGGCACAGCATTTAATCAAATGATACATCCACTTGCACCCATGACCATTTCGGGGGTGCTGTGGTATCAGGGCGAGACCAACCGCAAACACCACCAATACTACGATACTTTGATGCGTGCGCTCATCACCTCGTGGAGAGGCTACTTCAAAAACGATGAACTACCTTTCTACTTTGTGCAGATTGCACCTTTCAAATATACCGAAGGCGAACTTCGCAGTGCAGCATATCTGCGCCAAGCACAAGAGAAGACGAGCCATTTACCACATACGGGCATGGTTGTAGTGAGCGATTTGGTTGATGATATAAATAATATTCACCCTCTCAACAAACAAGAGGTGGGCAAACGACTTGCCAATTATGCACTTGCCGAGGTGTATGGCAAAGACATTAAAGGGTATAAGAGCCCAACATATGCTAGCCACAAATCTACTAACGGCAAAATAGTGGTTAGCCTCGATAACCTAGTGGGCGATATAAGCCAGCGTGGCGATGTGGTTGTAGGCTTTGAGGTAGCAGGCAAAGATGGAGTCTATTATGCTGCCGATGCCAAGGTTGATGCATCAAATATAGTTGTGTCGAGCAAACAGGTTAAAAATCCTGTACATGTTCGTTACTGCTTTGATGATACTACTATTGGTAACCTCTTCTCTTTAACTGGGCTGCCAGTTGCACCATTTAGCAGCGAGCGTGATTTTTAAATAATAAACTAAATATAATATGAAGGTACTCGAAATTTATAACAAAATAGGACTACTACCAAGAATCATTATTGCCATTGTTCTAGGTGTGTTACTCAGCTATGTATCTACCAACTGGATAGCGGCTATATTTGCAACATTTGGCGAGATATTTGCATCGTTCCTAAAATTCATTGTGCCGCTCATTATATTGGGTTTGGTTGCACCCGGCATATCCTCAATTGGTAGTGTTGCAGGTCGCCTGCTAGCAATTACGGTTGCCATAGCCTATGGCTCGACCCTATTTGCGGGCTTTTTCTCCTATTTCACCTGCTCTATTACCTACCCCTACATTCTCTCTCCTTCGGGTGTATCGTCGCTAATGGGCGCCGAGGGTCACACCATCGATCCTCTATTTACCATTGCCATGCCACCAACCATGGATGTTATGTCGGCGCTGGTAATTTCGTTTATACTGGGAGTGGGATCTAGCGCAATCAAAGGCGATACCCTAAAAAACTTGCTCGAAGATTTCAAAGATATTATTATATGGGTAATTGAGAAGATAATAATTCCACTTTTGCCGCTATATATATTCTCTATCTTTTTAAAAATGGGGGTCGAAGGGCGTGTGACAAGTATTCTGTCGCTGTTTGTGAATGTGATTGTGGTGATATTTGTTATGCACATACTTTTGCTTTTGCTGCAATTTGTTATTGCAGGTGCTGTTGCAAAACGCAACCCATTCAAGCTAATGCGTAATATGCTACCTGCATACATGACCGCTCTGGGTACTCAATCATCGGCAGCAACAATTCCCATTACACTAGAGGCTGTAAAGCGTAATGGTGTAGATAATAGCATTGCAGCTTTTGTTGTGCCACTGTGTGCTACGGTGCATTTGGCTGGTAGTATACTCAAAATTGTAGCGTGTGCATTTGCCATAATGTATATGAACGACATGGATATTACCTTTGTGGGGTATAGCGAATTTATACTTTTGCTAGGTGTTACGATGGTGGCTGCTCCGGGTGTGCCGGGCGGTGCAATTATGGCGGCACTAGGGCTTTTGCATTCGGTACTAGGGTTTGATGATACGCTTCAGGCTATTATGATTGCACTCTATATTACCATGGATAGCTTTGGTACAGCTTGTAACGTAATGGGCGATGGTGCAATATCGGTTGTGGTAAATAAGATATACACAAAAAAGTAAACACAATAGGTATATGATAAATAGCAAGGGCTGAATTCCAATTAACGGAATTCGGCCCTTGCTTTGTAAGGTAATGTGGTAAATAGACTGTTGATAGTAGCAGGTTCTATAATAGTTATGCTAGCCCATAGGCGTAGTGGCTCTAAAGTGTGCAGGTGTTACACCCTCAATTCGCTTAAATAGTGATATGAAATTTGATGCTGCCGAGAAATTAAGCAAATAACTTATCTCTTGAATGCTATTATTGGTGTGTAGAAGGTAGCGTTTTGCCTCGATAACGAGATGATTGTTAATTAGCTCGCTAGCACTACGCCCCTGCTCGCGGCGGCATACGGCGTTAAGGTTCTGGGGTGTTGTGTGTAACAATTCGGCATAATCTTTAACTCGATGTAGCTTTGTGGCACTCCCTAGCAGTAGTTTCTCGAATGACTTATATAGGTTATTTTGGACTAGTGGTTGCTCATTACGCACTAGCTGGGTAAGTCGTAATATTTCGGCAAACATCGCCCGACAGTGCCCTTTAATTATATCCATTGAGTAGTCATCTGCCGAATCTTGTTCATGCCTCATAGCCTCAAAATGAGTTGTAATACTCTTGGTAACAGAGGGGATGTGGCGCTCTTCGATAATCTGCTTTAGTGCATCTAGCAAAGATAGCTCTGTAAGAGGGTCAAACGCCTCGTCAATGGCTAAAAGTACATATCCACGAGGTATAGACGTAAACTCCCAATGGTGCATATCGCCCGGTTTAAGAAGAAACATCTCGGGTGGTGAAACTTGATAACGGCAATCTTCGATAGTATGCACCCCCTCTCCCTCGAGCAGGAGTATCACTTCGTAATATAGTTCGTGCTTGTGTGGTTTGGTCTTCTTTAGTTTCTCTTTAAATCGAGAAATATGCAATACTCCCTTGTGTGCTATCTTGTTTTTTGTCTTTACCTCTTCCATATCTAACATATTAATACACAAATGTAATTGTAATTGAACTATTTTCAAAACCATAATTCAAAATTCATATCAATAATATAAAGCATCAGATAACCACTACATTTGTATAATATATTATCATATAAATTATGTAAATGAAAAAGGGATTATTAATTATGTTATTTCTATCCATATCGTGGATAGGATTTTCACAAACACTTGGCTCAATCACAGGTAGAGTAATTGACAAACAAACGCAGGAGGTTATACCTTACAGCACGGTTGCTATTATTGCTGATGGTGCTGGGGCGCAAATTGGTGCTGTTACCGATGTTGATGGGCGATTTTTAATTAAAAATATAAAAACCACTGGCAAACATCGAGCTATAATATCGTTCATGGGGTATAAGGATCATGTTATCGAAGATATAACCATTGGCACAGGAAGGCAACGAGTAGATTTGGGTGCAATTTTTCTTGAACAAATGGCTACCACACTAGACGAAGTTGTGGTTTCGGGCAAGCAAAGCACAGTTGTGCATAAGATTGATAGAAAGAGTTATAACGCTTCGGATTTTGCAACTGTTGCAGGAGGTAGTGCAATGGATTTGCTAGGTAAGCTACCTTCTGTGTCTGTCTCGCCAGATGGTGGGAGTATTAGTGTCAGAGGTGCGTCCGATTTTGTTGTATATCTCAACGGTAAACCCACGCATATAGATCAGGCTACGCTGCTTGGGCAGATACCAAACTCTTCGATTAAGAGCATCGATGTTATAACAGTTCCCTCGGCTCAGTACGATGCGCAGGGTGGTGGTGGAATCATCAATATTACTACTCGCACAACTGGAATGCAGGGGCTTACCGTATCGGCAGTTGCTACGGGTGGTGGCTCGCCTTGGGCCAATGGCTATGACGCACTTGGTGGACGAGCACTCGAAGGGGTAGATCTTAATAATAACAGATATAGCGGTGCAGTTAATGCTATATATGGAATGAAAAATATATCTATACACGGAGGCCTTAGCTACTCGAATAAAAATACACAAGAGTATCGCGAGGGTAATGCCCGTTTATTACTCAAAGACACAAAGGGAGACGACTATTTCAAGCACATGGATGCAGAAGGCGACCGTGATTTGTGGGAGGAGTCGTTGAGTGCAAATGTAGGGTTTGACTACGCTATTAACGATCGCTCAAAGCTATCGGCAAGTTATAACTTTGGTCGCAAAATAGATGGTCGCTCGGCATACTATCGCTACGATCTATATTACACAGGTGATGATGATATTCGAGGTGCAATTCCTCAAAGTTCTGCCGATGAGTGGATCTATAACCCCAATCACATGGATAAAACAGGTATCTTTCACAGTGCAACCATAGATTATAGCTACGATGTATCAGATATAAATACTATCTCGGCATCGTTACTATACGAAAATTCATCGCTTGAACACGTTCAAACTAACAGTAATTATGCATATGACCCAATAACGAGTACAGCGGGTGCAAGGGAATTATACTTCCAACAATTCGATGACTCTCCTCTTGATGTATATCATCTAAACATAAACTCACGATGGGCTTTTGATAGTGGCAACGAACTCAATATTGGTGTACAGCCACACATATTTAATATGGGTGGAAAATTCAACTATCCAACAATTGATATTATCGATGACCCCAAATATCCTACTCCAGAGGAGATTCTTGCAACATCAAATAGCATTGACCTCAATCGCTTTTTGATGGCGGCCTATATCGATTTTAACGGTTCGGTGGGTAAGTTAAATTATATTTTGGGTTTGCGTGCCGAGTACACCGATCAAATCTTGCAACTCGACAATACAAACTCGACAGCTATATTCGATTATGACCCCAATAAAAAGAACTTCGACTACGAAAAGTTGAGCCTATTCCCATCGGCACACCTAGAGTATAACTTTACCGAGAATAGCACACTTTCGGCATCGGCCTCACGCCGTATTAATCGTCCTGCTGTTAAGGAAATGGCTCCATTCCTATACCGCAATCACTTTGAGGTTTACCAAATTGGAGATCCCGAACTAAAACCAGAGTTCAGCAATATTGCCGAGATAACATATCAGCAGAGATTGGGCAAACAAAAGGTTGGTGTAACAGGATTTTATCGTGGTGTGCAAGATGCTATATTTAGAGTAAACAAAACCGATCAAGACGAGGGAGTACTACTTAGAAGCTATACTAACTCGGGTGATACTCGCTCGGTGGGTGCAGAGCTCTTTACAGCTTTACAAGTTAGTAGTATTTGGGATTTCTACCTTAGTGGATCGCTTTATAACTACAAAATTAAATCTAACTTCTTTGGTGTTTCGGATTCACGCTCTAGCAATAATTGGAGCATTAAAGCAAATACCAATATCGATATCTTTAAATGGTTGACACTTTCTGCCGATGCCGAATATACATCGGGAACAATCACTGCTCAGGGTAATAATGAGGCTCTGTTTATTACCAATGCAGCCATGTCGTACCGAATGCCATTTGTTGATGGTTTATCGCTAGGTGTAAAAGCTACCAATATTTTTGATAGCTATAACAAAGGTCTCGATACACGAGCAAGTGCGCTAGATGCAAATGGGGTAGCCGAGGAGATATTCTATCAGTACACCCAGTATCAAAGTGTAGGTCCAGTTATTGAGTTTGTGCTTTCGTACAGCTTTAATCCTTCGAACCAAAAAGCTAAATCTGCTCGCAAGAGCTATGGAGCCGATGAGATGTAGAGTAAGTCATTATTAATGTCTACCAATAGTTTCATATAAACTCAAACGTAAATAGGGTATCTCGATTTTATTCGAGATACCCTATTTACGTTTGTCTATTTTGTGAATAGGCTAACTATCTTGTCGATGTTTTCCATTGCAACATCATAGCCATGCTTATATGTCTTTTCGAGCACTTTAATATCTGCTTCAAAAGAGCCTAGCTTATACTTTGGTCTTATGATAACAATATCGTTTGGCTGCTCTTTTTCTAGATTGTTGAGGTAGTCGATAGTATCGTTATACATTTTTGGGCGATTCTTTATCGCCTCAATTAGCTTTGGGTATCTTTGCTTGTATAGTAGCGATGCAAGTATTGCCGATTTTGATTGTTCCTTAACAAAGCCCTTGGGCTGAGTGAGAATAACTAGATTTTTTTTGTTGCCATCGAATATCGATTTTTTAATTGGAATAGAGTCCGATAATCCACCATCAAAATACTCTCGACCATTCACCTTTATTGGTGGCACGACAAGCGGTATGGCGCACGTAGCACGAATGAGGTTGCATTTGCGATCTACGCTCTTGCCGTCTTTATATACGGCCTCGCCAGTGAGTGCATCGGTAAGCCCAATTCGGATTGTTCCCTCAAAATTGTAGTAACGATTCCAGTCAAATGGCACTAGGGTGTTGGGGATTTCATCAAACAAAAAGTCCATCCCAAATAGCGACCCATATCTGAATACGTTGCGCTTAGAGATATATCGTTTGTCGTTCCTATATTTTTGTAGCACCTCAATGTTACGCCCCTTTTGTCTCGATATATAGGACACGCCATTTGTAATACCAGCAGACACGCCAATAACATAATCAAAATATATGCCACTATCAAGCAAAGCATCCATTGCTCCTGCCGAGAATATTCCACGAAGAGATCCCCCTTCTAAAACTAATCCTGCCATAGTTACAATACTTATCTTAGATCTATAATCTCGCTATTTGGGTATCGATCGCTACTATATGTAAAAGTGTTTGGCTCTGCCTTGTAGGGAGCGGTAACACTGTTTATAGTTAGTGTTAGGTATTTGTTTTTGCTAAACTTTACACTAATGCTCTCGATTTGGTTACCTGAGCCTATGAGAATATCTATGAGGTCGATGTGCCCACCTTTTAGCGGAGTAAGCGAGAACAAATCCCCACGGCTAGTCTTTTGTGAGCTAATTTTATAATCCTCGGCCGATAGATTGAATAGCTTAGATGGGTTTTTGAGTATGTTCGATGACTCTTTGTAATTGTCGATGGTTACCTCTTGGTTGTTTGCTACATAGGTGTAGATGTAGCCACCATCTCTGAGTATATTCATGCCGCCCATATCGAGAGCATAGTTGCCATTCTTTGCCACTGCAATGCTACCGTTAATACCGTCAAACTCTTTGTCTAGCGAGGCTGTGAACTCTACCATAAAAGCATCGGAACTAGCAAATTGCTCCATTACCGACTCTAGCTTGGAATTGTTATTTGTTTGTGCATTCACCACCGCTAGGCTAGCAAACACAAACGCCACTATTGCTATAATTCTTTTCATCGTTAAACTACTTTGGCTAATTATAATGTTTAAATTAGGTCGTTGTTATTCTCCATATCATACAGCATAACCTCTAGCGATGCTACATCTTGTATGAGAACTTGACGAGGTTTGCTACCCTCTTGTCGGCCAACGATACCTGCTCTTTCGAGCTGATCCATCACCCTACCTGCACGGTTAAAACCAATAGAGAAGTTACGCTGGATAGTAGATGCCGAACCCTGCTGGTTGGTTACTACATAGCGAGCAACTTCGGTAAATAGAGCGTCACGCTTGATGGGTTCGTTGCTAGATGCCTTGTCGCTACCCTCGGGCACATACTCTGGCAGCTCATAAACGTTGGGGTAGCCCCTTTGTTCGCCAATATACTCAACTATTCTCTCTACCTCGGGCGTGTCGACAAATGCACACTGCACACGTGTAATATCGCTACCCGTAGATATTAGCATATCACCCATACCAATTAGCTGGTTAGCTCCCGGTTGGTCGAGAATGGTGCGTGAGTCTACCATTGTAGCCACACGGAATGCCATACGAGCAGGGAAGTTTGCCTTAATTGCACCCGTGATAATGCTTACCGAAGGACGCTGAGTGGCAATAATCATGTGTATACCCACCGCACGAGCTAGCTGGGCGATACGTGCAATCGGAGTTTCGATCTCACGACCAGCAGTCATAATAAGGTCACCAAACTCATCTATCACCACCACAAAGTATGGTAGATAGCGGTGGCCGTTATGTGGATTGAGCTTGCGCTGAGTAAACCTTGCGTTATACTCTTTGATGTTACGCACCTTTGCCTTTTTTAGTAGGTCATATCTAGTGTCCATCTCTATACACAGCGAGTTGAGAGTATATATTACCTTTTGGAAGTCGGTAATTACAGACTCTTCGCTATCGGGTAGGGTAGCCAAAAAGTGTTTCTCTATGTGTGAGTATAGCGAGAACTCCACCTTTTTGGGGTCGATAAGCACAAACTTTAGCTCGGCTGGGTGCTTTTTGTAAATTAGCGATGTAATGATGGCATTTAGTCCCACCGATTTACCTTGTCCCGTAGCACCCGCTATTAGAAGGTGTGGCATTTTTGCCATGTCAAAGATAAAGTCTTCGTTTTGGATTGTGCGACCAATTACCACAGGTAGCTCGGCCTCAGACTCCTGAAACTTAACAGACTTTATAACCGAGTACATCGACACTATCTCTTTGTCTTTGTTTGGTACTTCGATACCAATTGTTCCCTTGCCCGGGATTGGAGCAATGATACGTATTCCTAGTGCCTTTAGGCTAAGTGCAATATCGTCCTCTAGGTTCTTAATCTTGGCGATTCTTACACCCTTGTCGGGCACAACCTCATATAGAGTGACCGTTGGACCAATGGTAGCCTTTATCTTTTTTATGGCGATACCAAAGTTCTCGAGTGTCTCGACAATGTTCTTTTTGTTTTCGATAAGCTCCTCGGGACTAACCTCTACTCGCTTAATGCGGTTCTCGAGCAAATCTACCGATGGCCTTTTGTAGCTCGATAGCTCTCGAGTAGGGTCATACACCGACTCGTCTATGTCGTCAGTCTGTTGTGCTACGTTGGTAGATATAACAACATCTGAGTTATCGATTGGCGCAACGTTGGCATTTGATGTAACCTCAATTTCGAACGGAGTAGAATCACTCTCTTGCTCGCTAGCTATTGCTTGTGAGTGGCTTGGCTTTTCTACCTCGAATATTACTGCGCTACTGCTTGGCTGCGGTGCCTCTTGTGTAGGCTCTACAATTTCAAACTCTATTTCGTTAGCGTTTTGCTCTACCACGGGCTTAGGCTCTGTGGCAGCTTGCTTGGGCTCCGACTTATCTATGAGCCTAAACATATCGTCATCGCTATCCTCTTGGCTCGATGTGTTTTGCCCTTCGATGTTTTCGGCAAGCGGAATATCTAGTATTACACAGTTACCATAGTCCATTAACATGGTCTCTGGGTCTTGTGGTTTTGTTGGTTTTGGCCTAGGTGCAGGTGTGGCGATAGGTCTGTGCTCTATTTCGAACTCGGGTTCGCTGCTCTCATCTGGCTCTTGGCTAGGGTAGTGCTGGTTACTGTCATGCTCTAGCTCGTTGCCTTCGATTTCGAAAATTGGCTCATAGTGCTCCTGCTCTAGTTCTTGGTCTAGTGGCTGAATAACGCTATCTTTGTCGATAAGGTTTTCGTCTGGATCCTCTTCGGCAATATACTCATCGCCAATGTATTCATCGTCAATTTCATCTAAAGCATGCTCGTTGCCTTCAACGTTCTCGAAGTGTACGTCCTCCTCCTCATCATCTTGGCTCTTGGCATTTATGTTATTGAATGATGCTCTCTTGTTTGCTTTTGTTCTCTCTAGCTTTTTTTGTGTACCTCGCACCAAAAACGATGTAATGCCAATGAGCGTGAATGGTATCATGATAACTCCCCTTACAATATCATATATCTTGACTAGGGTAGCCATAATTTTTTGGGTATATGAACGCAAAGCGCACACTGCCCATATTGCAAATAGCATAACAACGGCTATGGCACTACCATAGTCGCCCACATATTCGTTAAGGAGCTCTGATATATGGTAACCAAATGCACCACCAATCGAGCTACCAAATACATTGTCCATCGACTCGGGCGCAAGTGTAGCCGCACCAATCGAGCCAATCACCATAAGCGATGTCATGGTAATTAGTAGCTTGCGGTATAGGTGTGTGTGAATGCGCATTAAAATGAACGAGGTCGATATCATCAGTATAGGTATCAATAGACCAAATACCCCAAACCATCTGCCCATAAATGTTTCGGCAAGTATAGCTCCTAGCTTGCCACCATGGTTTTCGATGTCAAGGTCGCTAGACTCTAGCATTGCTCCCCAGTGTGCAACACTTTGGTCGTTCTCCCAGCTCACAAGGTATGATAGTGTAGACATAAGGGTGAATAGCGATATAAAAAATAGCGCTAGTGCCGTAACTTCTGGAACTATCGACTTTTCGCTACTACCTTTGCGCTTGTTCTCTTTTGGTGGAGTTTGCTTGTGGGGAGGCTCTATATTTGTGGCAGGCTTAGCAGGGGGTGTTTTCTCTTGCTTTGGGCTTGCCTCTGCTTTGTTGCTCTCTTTTGTTCTTCTTGGTGATATTACTCTTTTTGTCATCTTCCCTCATTTAAATCATCACAAAAATAGCTAAATTTATTTAACTTCACTACCTTTTTCGTAATATTAGTCACTCCATTTTTTTAGTGGGCTTTTTGTGCATATAATCCTAGCATATTAATGACTTATTGTACAAAAATATTGTAATGAATTTTTAGTAGATTTCGGTAATTTATACCAAATTACCCTTACTTGTATTATGAAAACTCTTAAAAAAGTTGTATCTTGCACCAAATTTAAAAAAAATGATGTTATGAGTGTAATAACTGACCTAGCTCCAAAGGCTCTTTGGGGTCATTTTGACGAAATATGCAAGCGTCCTCACCCCTCTAAGAGTGAGTCGCTTATAATTGAATATATAGAGCAATTTGCTGCCGATAATGGTATCGAATGCTATAAAGACAGCATTGGTAATATTATACTACGCAAAGCTGCAACAGCTGGTTATGAGAATCGCAAAGGAATAATCCTTCAGGCACACATCGATATGGTTCCTCAAGCCAATAGCGACAAGGTTTTTGATTTCGAAAAAGACCCTATCGTCACAATTGTCGAGGGTGATTGGTTGCGTGCCGATGGTACTACACTAGGTGCCGATAATGGCATTGGTGTTGCTGCGGCTTTGGCTGTTTTTGGTGCAAACGATTTGGAGCATGGCCCAATCGAGGCACTATTTACTGTTGACGAAGAGGCAGGTATGAGTGGTGCTTTTGCCCTAGAGGAGGGTGTATTGCAGGGCGATATTCTAATGAACCTAGACTCTGAGACCGAGGGCGAACTTTATGTTGGTTGTGCAGGTGGTGTAATTGTGAACGCAAGCATTCCTTACACTATTGCGGCTCTTGAGGGCGACTACAAAGGTGTCGAAATAGGCATCAAAGGCCTAAAGGGTGGTCACTCGGGGCTAGAGATTATTCTTCAGCGTGGTAATGCTTGTAAAATAGCGGCTCGCCTTTTGAATAGTGCACTTAGCAAATTCCAGTTTAAGATGTCGGCTATGAGCGTTGGTAATATGTTTAATGCTATTCCACGTGAGGGTACTATTACACTAGCTGTGTCGCCAAACGATTTTGATAGCTTTGTAGCTTTTGTTGCGGAATATGAGGCGGTAATTAAGAACGAGCTTGCTTTAACCGACGAAAATATTTCGATTTCGGTAACCGAGTGTGAGCGTCCAGTTGATGTAGTGAGCGATATTTCGCTATATACTTTTGCAAGTGCAGCACATGCAACTCCAAACGGAGTAATTCGCATGAGCGACTCAATGCCGGGTTTGGTAGAGACTTCGCTAAACATGGGTATTATCTCTTTAGAGGGTGGTGCATTCAACATGACTATGCTAATTCGTAGCTCGGTTGATAGCGCAAAGGACGACATGGTGGCATCGCTATGTTCGCTATACTCAATTGCAGGCGTTTCATACGAAGTAACAGGTGATTATAGTGGCTGGAATCCAAATATGGACTCTCCAATACTAAAAAGTATGCAACAAGCGTATAATAATAAGTATGGTCGCCAGCCCGAGGTTATGGCAATTCATGCAGGATTGGAGTGTGGAATCATTGGCGGTAAATATCCAAACTTGGATATGATCTCCTTTGGTCCTACAATCTGTTTCCCACACTCTCCAGACGAGAAAGTGCAGATTAGTTCTGTCGAAAAGTTCTGGGACTTTATGGTTGCTTCACTAGAGAATGCACCAGTCAAATAGATTATGTTCAGATGGTTTGCCATAGTTAATCCGGTTGCTGGTCGTGGGCGAGGTCTTTTAGATTGGCCTATCATCAGCAAACACCTTGTCGATAGCAATATTGCTTTTGATGCGGTATTTACCGAGCGTAAATACCATGCAACCGAGTTAACTGTTATGGCAGTGAACAAGGGGTATCGCAACATTATAGTCATTGGCGGAGATGGTACGTTGCACGAGTCGGTGAATGGTCTCTTTATTCAAAAGAGCTGTAAACCCACCGATGTAACCATATCTGTAATTGCAGTGGGTACAGGTAACGACTGGATTAGGATGTATGGCATACCTCGCAAATATACCGATGCCATTCGCTCAATTGTAGCAGGCAACACCTTCTTGCAAGATGTGGGCAAGGTGAGCTACTACGAGTCGATGGTCTACCACGAACGCTATATGGCAAACGTGGCAGGTATAGGTTTTGATGCACGTGTCAATCGCCTATATAATAGAATAAAAGAACGTGGCTATTATAGCTCGTGGATGTATGTGCTGAGTATGCTGTTTGCTGTGTTCTCGTTTCGCTCAAAAAAATTCAAGATATGGGTCGATGGCGACAAGGTTGTCGATTCAATGGTATTTAGCGGAGCAGTGGGCATTGGTAAATACAACGGTGGCGGTATGCAACAAACCCCAAAGGCAGTTGCCGACGATGGGCTTATGGACATTACCATAATTAGGAAGATTGGCCGCCTATCTATTTTTAGGCACTTGGGAGCTTTGTATAATGGCAAAATTTATGAAGTACCTCGAACTATGTTTTTGCGTGGTACACACATTCGCATAGAGAGCTATCCTTCTAGCAATATTGAGGTTGATGGCGAAGCACTAGGGTATGCACCCTTTGAGTTTACTATTTTGCCAAAGGCTATAAAGGTAATTGTGGGCGAGAATTATTATTCTCAATAGGTTTTAAACAAACTAAATTTTATTATATATGAAAAAATTATTTTTATCACTTCTTTCGTTTGCTGCGCTAGCTACACTGAGCGCACAAGACGTAAAGATTCAAACGGTTAACGATCCGGTTGAGTGGGTTAATACTCTTATGGGTACCGACTCTAAGTTTTCGTTATCCAATGGTAACACATACCCAGCGGTAGCAGTGCCTTGGGGTATGAACTTTTGGACTCCACAAACTGCACCAATGGGCGATGGATGGACATACGCACACGATGCAGACTATATTCGTGGTCTAAAGCAGACACACCAGCCAAGTCCATGGATTAACGACTATGGTCAGTTTGCATTCCTTCCAACTACTGGTGCTAGAGTATTTAGCGAGGACGAGCGTAAGAGCTGGTTCTCACACAAAGCAGAAACTGCTAAGCCATATATGTATAGCGTATATCTTGCAGACCACGATGTAACGGTTGCTCTTGCACCAACTACACGTGCTGCAAACGTTGTAATTACATACCCTCTAAGCGATTCAAGTAACCTTGTAATCGACGCTTATGACAAGGCATCTTACATTAAAGTTATTAAAGAAGAGAACAAAATCGTTGGTTACACAACTCGTAACAGTGGTGGTGTACCAGAGAACTTTAAGAACTGGTTTGTTATCGAGCTAGACAAAGACATTGAGGTTGCCGAGGTTTGGGATAATGGCAAAATGGTGCCAGGTATTACCGAGGTTGAGAGTAAGCACGCAGGTGCAGTTGTTAGCTTTAAGACAAAAAAAGGCGAGAAAGTAGCAATGAGAGTTGCGTCTTCGTTTATCTCTTTGGAGCAAGCACAACTTAACCTTGATCGTGAGCTAGGTAACGATACTTTTGCACAAACAAAAGCAAAGGCTAAGGATCGTTGGAATGCCGAGCTATCTCGCATCGAGGTAACAGATGGTCAGTACCAAGATATTAAGACTTTCTACTCTTGTCTATACCGTGTGCTTTTGTTCCCACGCAAGTTCTATGAGTATGATGCAAACAACAATATCGTACACTATAGCCCATACAATGGCGAGGTACTACCAGGTTATATGTTCACAGACAATGGTTTCTGGGACACTTTCCGTGCTGTATTCCCATTCTTTACTGTGGCATACCCAGAGCTAACGTCTCATATTATGGAGGGTCTAGTAAACACATACAAAGAGAGTGGTTGGTTGCCAGAGTGGGCAAGCCCTGGTCACCGTGATTGTATGATTGGTTCTAACTCGGCATCTATCGTTGCAGACTCATACCTAAAAGGTATTCGTGGTTACGATATCGAGACTCTATATGAGGCACTAATCAAAAACAGCGAGAACGAAGGACCTCTTGGTTCGGTTGCTCGTAAGGGTGTACATTACTACAACAAGCTAGGTTATGTTCCTTATGATGTAGATATTAAAGAGAATGCTGCTCGTACACTAGAGTATGCTTATGCAGACTTCTCTATCATGCGTCTTGCACAGGAGCTAGGTAAGCCTAAGAGCGAAATCGAGAAGTTCCACAAGCGTTCATACAACTACCGTAACCTATTCGACAAAGAGCACAACCTTATGCGTGGTAAGAACGAGGATGGTACATTCCAGTCTCCGTTCAATCCTCTTAAGTGGGGTGATGCCTTTACAGAGGGTAACTCATGGCATTACACTTGGTCGGTATTCCAAGATATTGATGGTCTAATCGACCTAATGGGTGGCCGCCAAGAGTTTGTAACTATGCTTGATAGCGTATTCATCGTTCCTCCAACGTTTGATAACTCATACTATGGTTTCACTATCCACGAAATTACAGAGATGGTAATTGCAAACATGGGTAACTATGCACACGGTAACCAGCCAGTTCAGCACATGATCTACCTATATGCATATGCAGGTCAGCCATGGAAAGGACAATACCACGCACGTGAGATTATGACAAAACTATACTCTCCAAATCCAGACGGATATTGTGGTGATGAGGATAATGGTCAAACTTCGGCATGGTATGTATTTAGCTCGATGGGCTTCTATCCAGCAGCTCCAACTACGGGCGAGTACATCATTGGTAGCCCAATGTTTGGTAACGTTAAACTAAACCTAGAGAATGGTAAAACTTTCTCGGTTACTGCTAAAAACAACTCTCCAGAGAATGTGTATATTCAGTCGGCTAAGCTAAATGGTAAGGCAATCGACAGATCATTCCTTACACACGAAGAGATTGCTAAAGGTGGTGATCTAGAGTTTGTAATGGGTAGCGAGCCTAACACTGAGTGGGCAGCTAGCGAAGATGCAGCACCATACTCTCTATCTAACTTTATGCCTCTAAAAGAGGACAAAAAGTCTAAGAAATAGTCACTTTTTGTATTTCTCTTTCATATAGAGATATAAATATTTCTATGTAAGAGACAACTATATGGGGTGGGCTAGTGATGGCTCACCCCTTTTTTGTGAACATACATCTTAAACCTTGAATATTATGAAAAAATTAATTGGTGCTACTCTCATTGCGGGCTCTGCTCTTTTTGCAGTGAGTTGTGCATCTACACCTGCTCAGACGCAGCAGGTCGATCTACTAGAGTATGTAGATCCACTAATTGGTAGTGGCTATCATGGTCACGTATTTGTTGGGGCAAACGTCCCATTTGGCTTTGTGCAGCTAGGCCCAAGTAACATTACCCAAGGTTGGGACTGGTGTTCGGGTTACCACATTAGCGATTCTACGCTAGTGGGATATGCACACCACCACCTATCGGGTACAGGTATTGGCGACAAGGGCGACATTTTGTTTATGCCATACACGGGCGAGGTTGCTGGTCGCACTGCCAAGGAGTACCTTTCGACATTTAATCGTGATAACGAAACTGCTCAGGCAGGTTACTATGCCCTAACCGACAATCTATATGGCGTAAAGGCAGAGTTAACAACATCTAATCGTGTAGGTTTCCACCGCTATACATACCCACAAGGCGAGCAGCCAAAACTACTTATCAATCTATTTCAGGCTACGGGTTGGGATAACTTCTCTGAGGCTTCTGCCAAACAAGTTTCTGACAATCGCATCGAGGGCTACCGTCTGAGCGAGGGTTGGGCAAAAGATGATAGAGTATATTTTGTTGCAGAGTTCTCACAAAAAATCGCTTCGTTTGAGTGGGACAGTAAAGCAAATGTTGCTATGCTTACCTTTGAAGGTGGCAACGTGCTAGAATCTGAGGTTGCACTATCGGGTGTGAACTGTGAGGGTGCAGCAAAGAATTTTGCAGCCGAGGCAGCTAACACTAGCTTTGACGATGCAAAAGCGGCAGCTCAAGACGACTGGCGTGCTATGCTAGATCGCATCAAGGTTAAGAGCGACGATACATCTCGCTTGCGCACATTCTATACAGCTATATTCCATAGTGCTATCTTCCCATCTATCTTTAACGATGTTGATGGTAACTACCGTGGTGCCGATGGCAAGATTCACCATAGCAACGAGGACGTTTATACTCAGTTCTCGCTTTGGGATACATATCGTGCAGCACATCCACTATACACTGTTATGGTACCTGAGCGTGTTGCGCCAATGGTTAACTCTATGCTTAACATATATGAGCAACAAGGTAAGCTACCAGTGTGGCATTTGGCAGGTAACGAGACCGACTGTATGACTGGTATTTCGAGCGTGCAGGTTGTTGGTGATGCTGTAATGAAAGGTATCGAGGGCATCGATTCTGAGCGTGCATTTGGTGCAATGGCTGCCTATGCCGACCTTGACTACCGTGGACTAAAGGTAATTAAAGAGAAGGGTTACTATCCAGCCGACCTAGATAATGAGTCGGTAGCTCGTGCACTAGAGTACTGTATTTCGGACGCTGCCGTAGCTCGTGTTGCTCAAAAATTGGGTAAAGATGCACAAGCAAAGGAGTTCTACGATCGTTCGATGGGCTATAAGCGTTACTTCGACAAGAGCGATAACTTTATGAAGGGTGTAATGAGCGATGGTTCGTTCCGCACACCATTTGACCCAGCACACTCGACTCACCGTCGTGACGATTTTTGTGAGGGTAACTCATGGCAATATACATGGATGGTACCTCACGATTTTGAAGGACTATTCGAGCTAATGGGTGGAGTAGATGTTGCCGAGGCTAAGCTAGATGCAACGTTTAATACTCCTTATGTGCCAGACGAGCACGCTTCGCCAGATATTTCGGGTATGATTGGCCAGGTGGCACACGGTAACGAGCCTTCACACGCTACTGCCTATGCCTATGCTGCTATGGGTAAACCAGAAAAAACAGCAAAGATTGTTCGCCAAATTATGGATGAGCTATATAACGATACACCCGAAGGTATTAGCGGTAACGAGGATATGGGCGAGATGAGTGCTTGGTATATTCTTAATGCACTTGGTATGTACCAGCCCGATCCTTCGAGCGGTATCTTTGTATTTGGTTCGCCAGTGTTTGAGAGTGCTACACTTGCACTACCAGCAGGCAAGAGCCTAAACATCGTTTGCGATAACTATGCTCCCGAGAACTATGTTATTAAGTCGGCATCGCTTAATGGCAAAGAGCTAGATGGTTCGATTACATATGCTCAAATTATGGCTGGTGGCGAGCTACGTTTCACAATGGGCAAATAGTAGTACTATCTAAACTAAACATTAATGAGGGTGTTTCGAATTAATCGGAGCACCCTTATTTGTGTATTGAATTTTTATTGTTAATTTTGTTCGATAGGTTTGTTGATAATGTAATCTTAATTATTGACTTGAATAAATTTGATTATCATATT
>CAYJIL010000008.1:0-38083 GCA_964370235.1 uncultured Rikenellaceae bacterium
AGGTAATAAAGTGTACTACCATTGACCCCACTGCCGTGAGGAAGGCTACTTCCTACGTGCAGCTACAGCCTCACGCACTTTCCCTTCAACTTCGGCCATAAACTCAGCATCGTCAGACAGCAATTGCTTAACAGTCTCACGACCTTGACCAAGTTTTCTCTCACCATAAGAGAACCACGAGCCACTCTTTTTGATAATACCTTCATCGGTACCAATATCGATAATCTCACCAATCTTAGAGATACCCTCGCCATACATAATATCAAACTCGGCACGTTTGAACGGAGGAGCTACCTTATTCTTTACAATCTTAACTTTTGTACGGCTACCTAGCATCTCATCACCATCCTTAATACTTTGGCTCTTGCGTACATCGATACGAATAGACGAATAAAACTTAAGCGCATTACCACCCGTTGTAGTCTCTGGGTTACCATACGAAATACCAATCTTGTCACGTAGCTGGTTGATGAAAATACAAACAGTCTTAGTCTTAGAAATAGTACCTGTTAGCTTACGTAGTGCTTGAGACATAAGACGAGCTTGTAGTGCCATCTTTGCCTCACCCATTTCGCCCTCGATCTCTGCCTTTGGGGTAAGTGCAGCTACTGAGTCAATAACAATAATATCTACTGCCGAAGAGCGAATAAGCTGCTCGGTAATTTCGAGTGCTTGCTCACCATTATCGGGTTGCGAAATAAGCAGGTTGTCAATATCTACACCTAGGTTCTCGGCATAAAAACGATCGAATGCGTGCTCAGCATCAATAAATGCAGCAATTCCGCCTAGCTTTTGTGCTTCGGCAATGGCATGAATTGCAAGAGTCGTTTTACCCGATGACTCTGGGCCATAAATTTCGATGATACGACCCTTTGGATAACCACCTATTCCCAAAGCATTGTCTAGGGTGATTGAACCCGATGGAATAACCGCTACATCCTTATCAACCGCCTGATCGCTCATGCGCATGATAGCGCCCTTGCCATGATCTTTTTGTATTTTATCCATTGCGGCAGCTAGCACCTTTAGCTTATCGCTAGAGATATCTGCCTTTTTTTCTTTGCTCATAATATATATATTAAATAACTTGTTCGTGTAATTACTGGTTGAGAATTTGGTTAGCGTGATCTTTTGTGTTAACCTTGCTAATTATGTTTGTGATTATGCCCTGCTCATCAATTATAAACGTTGTGCGCACAATTCCCATCTTTTCTCTTCCCATAAATTTTTTGAGCCTCCACACACCATAGTCGTTAACTATTTGTTGCTCTGTATCAGCTATTAGCGCAAACGAAAGGTTGTGCTTAGCCGCAAATTTAGCATGGCTAGCCTCGCTATCGCAGCTTACACCAATAATACTATATCCGTTGTTAGCCAGCTCGTCTTTGCCGCTCTCTAGCGAACATGCCTGTGCTGTGCACCCCGGAGTAGAATCCTTTGGGTAAAAATAAAGAGCTACCTTTTTGCCCTTATAATCGCTTAGGCTAATTTGCTTGCCATCGCCAGTTGTGCCCACAAAATTTGGGGCAATATCACCAATTTTTAACTCAACCATCTTTGCCAATTTTTTTGTGTGCTAAAGGTAAAGTTTTATAATGAAAAAAACAAAGTATTTTTTTAGTTAAACTATTCACATTTTTGTCACAATATCTTAAAACAAGGTTTTTGAAAATTAATAAAATTTTTTTTTGAGAGCTAAATGCGTGAGTCTTATTAATTTGGTTGTAAAAAGTAGGGCAAAAGCAGTTTCACGTGCTAAGTTTACATTTTTTTTAGCTGTTTTTTTGCTTACCTTTGTGATTGTAAAATCAATAAATCACAATGATTATAGAGTCACATAAATATCAGGATATTTGGCGTAACTGTCTGATTACGATACAAAAGCAGACATCGGCAGAAGAGTTCGATAGGTGGATTGTACCTATCGTGCCTTTGGGTGTCGATGGCGGAACTCTGCGATTGGGTGTACCAAACAGAGAGTTTGCTCAGTATTTGGACAAGAACTATATCCCGATGCTTAGACCTATTATCATTAATGGTTTTGGAGAAAACATTAAACTATGTTATTCGGTGCCAGCACCTCAGAAATCGGCTCCTCAGCAGAATCCCGATTCTGAAAGCTCGGCTATGCGTTCTTACATAAACCAAAACAATACTCAGAACATCAAAAATCCTTTTGTAGTTCCGGGTATTCGCAAGATTACTATCGATCCACAGCTTAACTTTGACTACACGTTCGAGAATTTTATCGAGGGAGAGTGTAACCGTTTGGCATATTCGGTAGCAGAGCAAATTGCAGCAGCTCCGGGCAAGAACCGAACATTCAATCCATTCTTCTTGTGGGGTGCGCCGGGTCTAGGTAAAACACACCTTGTTCAGGCAATTGGTATCGAGGTAAAGAAACGTTATCCCGATCTAAACGTGCTGTATGTTAGTGCGCATAAGTTTCAGACGCAGTACCAAAACGCAACACTTCGCAAAGAGATAAACGATTTTATACACTTCTACCAAATGATAGACGTGTTGATAATTGACGATATTCAAGAGTTTTCGAGTAAGCCGGGTACACAAAATGTATTCTTTAACATATTCAACCATCTTCACCTTTCGCACAAGCAACTAATATTTACTTGTGACCGTTCGCCTGTCGAGCTAAAGGATATTGAAGAGCGACTAATTAGCCGTTTTAAGTGGGGAATCCCTGTTAAACTAGATGCTCCAGACTATACAACAAAAGAGAAAATCATCTATGCTAAGAGCAAAAAACTGGGTGCAGAGCTACCAAGCGATGTAGTTGAGTTCTTGGCGGGTAATATAGTGGCTAATGTTCGTGAAATAGAGGGTGCAATATCATCGTTTGTTGCTAACTCTACGATTTTGAACATGCCTCCAACTGTCGAGCTTGCTCGCAACATCCTACAATCATATGTGGCTACGTCTGTTAAAGAGGTAACTGTTGATATGATCGTAGATCTAGTATGCAAGCACTACCAAATGAGCCGCGAGAATTTTTATGCAAAATCTCGCAAACAGGACATTGTATTAGCTCGTCAGGTAGCAATGTATCTTGCTAAAACTCATACAAATGCGCCACTAAAGGCCATTGGTGAAAAAATTGGTGGCAAAAACCACGCAACTGTTGTTCACGCCTGCAAAGTCGTTGGCAACCTGCTTGAAACATCTAAGCAGGTGAAGGCAGACGTTCAACAAATTGAGAGAATTATGAAATAGCCGCTAAGGCTATTTTCTGTGTAATATACCTAGATGCAGTAGCGTCTAGGTTTTTTTTTATTAGTGCCTAAGTAAAATTGTGCCTTAGCGTATCTCTAACGCACATTAATTTGATACTCAATTTTACCGAACACTAATAATTTTATATATTTGATGCTGCAAACTAACAATCAGATCTAGATAATATGGGAGGCTTTGATAACAAACTCTTTATCGTTGTAACTTTAGTGCTGTATATATTGGCTGTTACATATATTGGGTACCGCAACAGACAAAACAGCAACAGCGAAGAGTATTTCTTGGCATCACGCAAAATGCCTGCTTGGCTTTTGGCTATCACCTTTATTGCCTCGTGGTGGGGCGGTGGTTCGGCAATAGACTTGGTTGACCATGCAATGCGAGACGGCATAAGTACCTTTTGGATATATGGTGTGCCTGTGCTCTTGGCTACATTTTTAATGTTCATTTTTGCAGCAGCCATTCGTAGGGTATCGACCATTAGCCAAAGCGAATTGCTCGAAAACAGGTATGATGGCCGTTCGGCACTTATGCTCACTCTGTTTATTGTGGTCTTTATGGTGATAGGTGCTGCAATTCAAATAATTGTTGTGGCGCAGTTCTTTAGCTCTTTTTTTGATATAAGCTACTCGATGAGTGCAATTTTGGGTACTTCGTTAGTGTTGTTGTATTCGCTATTTGGAGGCTTTAAGGGGGTAGTGCTCACCGACCTTTTTCAGTTTGTATTCTTTCTTTTTGCGTCGTGCTTCTTGTTCTACTTGGCATATGATGGGTCGGGAGGTTTTGAAAATGCATTCGATTATGCTCGCTCACAAAACAAAGATGGCTATACCAACTTTATGCATAATATTGGCGATAATATTGCCTATGTGCTCACCTTTGGTACTTCGTGGATGATTCAAGCCAATGTGTGGCAGCGTATTTCGGCCGCACGCACACCAAAGAGTGCACGGTCGATGATGCTAATTAGTTTTGTCTCTTTTATTCCGCTCTATATGATGGTAACGCTTACTGGCATGCTTGCACTGCCAATGTTTGGCGAAGTGCCACAGGGTGGAGTAGTCTCCTCTTTGCTTATTGAGTATGGCGACCCAATAGTTAGTGGGCTTATCTTTGTGGGGCTTTGCTCGGCAATAATGTCAACTATGGATTCGATGTTTAACGCTGGTGCTTTGTCGCTAACGGTCGATTTGTATAAACGCTATCTTCGCCCAGCGTCTTTGCCCTCGCACTATGTCGCTATTGGTCGTTACTCGACTCTGCTAATTGCAGTGGTTGCTCTGCTAATTGCTACCCAAATAAAATCGGTGCTTACAATCTCGTGGATTGGAGCCGACTTCTTGGCATCGGGTGCGTTTGTGCCACTAGTTGCAGGTTTTCTATGGCGTGGCGGTACATCTACTGCAGCCTTTTATTCAATGGTGTTTGGCTTTTTGTTCTCGAGCTATAACCTAGCAGTTGCGCTTGGTGTTCCCTTGCCCACGGCTTGGGAGATTGCCTCGGCACAGCAGGCAATATATGGAATTGGTGCATCACTTCTGCTATTTGTAACTATCTCGCTACTAACAAAAGGCGATACAAAGAAAGCAGATCAATTTATAAAAATGGCTAACATTATTAAATCACGCACTAATGACAATTAAAGAACTGTATGAATTGGCCGATAGGATTGGTCTACTCACTTTTTCGACCTTGCATAATGGCGAAATTCACTCTCGTATAGCGCACCTTAATGGCTATGACAACGAGGGTATATACCTGCGAACAATGGCTAACAAGCCCTATGGTAGACAACTTGTCGAAAGTGGAAGGCTTACCATTTGTGGCCACTGGGGACAAGGCATTCTCAACCATAGCGATGTTGGTGCCGAGCCTGTTTTTGCGCCCGGTTATAGTTTGCGTATAATTGGTTATGTAAAAAAAGTTGACCCTCAAACCATCATCGAGCGTGCAAAAGACAACCCTGCACTAGAGGTTGCAGCTCGTGATATAATGCAGTATCCTGCAATGGCCGAGGGTAATTTTATTATGTACAAGGCAAAATGCGAAGTTTTTGATTATGACTTTGCCAAGGTGAACCGATCGCACAAAGTGCTACGTACACGCTTTAGCTTTGGGGGCGAAACTTTTAACCCAGCTGGAGTGCAGCTTATGCAGGATGAGTGTATAGGGTGTGGTAACTGTTCAGACACCTGCTCGTTTGATGCTATTAGCGAGAATGATGGCGTGTATAGCGTGAGGGGCGAAAGGTGCGACGATTGTGGTAGTTGTATGCTAGCTTGCCCAGTGGGAGCAATTAAGGAGTCCTTGGTGTTCTAGTGTAGCTTGCTGGTTTTGTAAGCTATATTTTAATGACACTATAACTCACACATAATAGACAATGGGCTGGCTCGCAATAATTCGAGCCAGCCCATTGTCTGTTTTTTAAGCCTATTTGCTTTTTATGTGTACATCCATTTGTGGATAAGGAATCGAGATGCCTTCTTGGGCAAAACGCTCATAAACTTTTTTGTTAACATCGAAGTATAGATCCCAGTAATCTGCCGAATTTACCCATACTCTCATTACAAAATTCACCGAGCTATTACCAAAGTTATCGAGCCCAATAAATACCTCTCTATCTTTTAGTCGCTTGTTGTGGTTGTTAACAATGTCTAGCAATACTTTCTCTACTTTCTCGTATTGTGTACCATAGGCAACCCCAAATGTAAAATCAACTCGGCGTGTATCTTCCTTCGAAAAATTGTTGATAATACCAGTAGATAGCGGGCCATTAGGTATGATTATCATCTTGTTATCAACCGTGTTTAGCAGAGTGCTAAATAGCGAAATCTCTTTAACAGTACCTGTATATCCTTGTGCCTCGATAAAATCACCAATCTTGTATGGCTTTAGGAATAGTATCATAACACCACCCGCAAAATTTTGCAACGTACCGCTAAGTGCCATACCAATGGCAATACCTGCCGATGCAAATACTGCTAGGAACGACGATGTGTTAATGCCAAGTACACCAATTGATGCAAATATTAGAATTGCCGTAAGCGAAATAGACGTAAGGCTAATTATGAACCTGCTAAGCGACATATCTAGTTTGCGCTTAGTCATTACTTTGTCCATAATGCCCACTATCTTGCCAATTACCCACTTACCCACAATATATAGGGCAATGGCAATACAAAGGTCAATTACAAACGAGCTTGTCATCGTGGTTATGGTTGCAAAAATATCTTCTACGGTCATACTGTTGACGCTTTGAATCATACTATTTATCTGCTCTTTTGTGGTAACAGCTGTTGTGTCACTTGCGCTAAGGTTATCTAACATGATTTTAGTTTTAATGTTATTATAAATTTTTGGTTATTAAAGTATTAGCACGCTTTATTTGTGTAACTTGCTGCAAATATAATCGTAATCGGTTAAATATCAAAATATATATATCAGCTCTAGTAGTGTGCTTGGCTTTGGGGTTGGTGAAGTTTTGTGAAAGTGTTTGTTTGCTTGTTTTAAGTTGTTATCTTTACCTCGGTTATAAGCCCATAATACGATATATATACATAATGATTAAGATCTTACCATCTGTTAGCGAACACACTCGCCAGCTCGTAAAGTTGGCTCTGCCAGTAGTAATGGCACTACTTTTACAGATTACATATAACACCGTCGATTTGTATTGGGTGGGGCGTATTAGTAGTGATGCTGTTGCGGCTGTTGGTAGTGCTGGTTTCTTTATGAGCCTTGGTATCTCGATATGTAGCATTGTGTCTATGGGTGCAATGGTAAAAATCTCACAAGCCGTAGGTGCAAAGGATTACCTTATGCAAAGGCGGTATGCAGCAGCGGCAATAATCTTGGCACTCATCATTGGTGGTAGTTATGTGTTTAGCTTAATACTATTCCCAGACAAGCTAATATCTATTTTTGATATTCCCAATGAGAATGTTAATAGCATGGCTGCTAGTTATTTGCGTATTTTGGGTTTTGGGGCAATTCTCTCCTACCTTAATATCACGCTAACGGCTATTCTCAATGCACACGGCAAAACAAAACTATCGTTTAAGGCGGTTTTGTATGGTAATATAGTGAATATAATTCTCGACCCAATCTTTATCATTTTGCTCGATATGGGGGTCGAGGGTGCTGCATGGGCAACTGTAACGGCGTGGAGTAGCTCGTTTATATACTACTACACAATTATATACCGCAAAAGGTTGGTAGCCATCGAGTTTGAGGGGCTTAGTCGCCGTGTTTATTCTATGATATTGCGTGTTGGTAGTGCCTCGGCTGCCCAGCGCATATTATTCACTGTTATAGCCATTGCCATAGGTAAGGTAACAGCTTCGTTTGGTGCCGATGCAATTGCAGCACAAAAGGTTGGCCTGCAAATCGAGAGTCTCACATTTATGGTTGTGGGGGGTATGCAACAAGCAATATCGATAATGGTTGGGCAAAAATATGGTGCTGCTAAGTATGATGATATTCGGCACATGTACCGCTCGGCTCTAAAGGTTGCGCTGTCGGTAGCAGCAGTTAGTACCACGCTATTTATGTTACTACCCACACAGTTGGTATCTATCTTTGTAGATGATCCTGCCACCATCGAAACAGGTAGATATTACCTAATTGTGGTTGGTATTTCGCAAATATTCATGGCAGCCGAAATGATAACTGGTGGTGCATTCAATGGTCTAGGGCTAACACATTACAGTGCTACCATTAGCATTATCTTTACCTCTATGCGCATACCACTAGCCATTGCACTTAGTGCAACATCGCTAGGTGTGGTTGGTATTTGGTGGAGTATATCTATTACCAGCATCATAAAAGGGATTGTCTCGGTGATAATATATAGAATGAAGGCAAAAAAATTAGTAAACAAAGTTTGATAGCAGCTAACTATACACTATCAAAAAAAGAACAATAAATATAATCTTATGGTAACGCCTAAACTTTTTGAGAAATATAAAAATCTCTTGTCTAAAGGGCTTTTTGGCATAGAGAAAGAGAACACTCGTGTAACACGAAGTGGTGAACTTGCGCTTACTCCCCACCCACAAATTTTTGGTGATAAGGGCGAGAATCGCTATATCACTACCGATTTTAGCGAGAGCCAAATCGAAATGATAACACCACCGCTCAAGAGCATCGAACAAGCATATAACTACATATATACACTACACGGAATTGTGAGTGGCGAGATTGCTGCCGATGAGTTGCTATGGTGTCAGAGTTTACCACCTTTGTTGCCTGCTTCGGACATGATTCCTATAGCTCGTTATAAGCAAGTGCAAAAATCAAACGAGACTTACAGAGATCACATTGCCAAGATATATGGTAAAGAGCGACAAATGATATGTGGTATACACTTCAATCTTTCGCTATCAGACGAGCTAATAGATGCACTTGCTAGCGACATGGATATGTTGCAGGAGGATGTTCGTTCAGAGTTATATTTAAAGATTACTCGTGGCATCTTGCGCCACAGATGGCTAATGATTTGGTTATTTGGTCGTAGTCCATATATGGAGGATGATTTGGCCGAAAGGCTAGGCCGTCATGGGCGTGCGCTATGTTGTAACGAATCTATATCGATGCGTTCGGGTCCTGCTGGTTATCGTAACAGAGAGGATTATATTCTCGATTTTTCGAGTGTCGAGGGCTACCTAAAAAGTGTTTGTGGTCTTGTCGATTCGGGCGAGCTATCTAGCTCAAAGGAGCTATATCTTCCTGTGCGAATGAAGTTTATAAACCCACCGTTTGATAAACCAAACTACATTGAGGTGCGCTTTTTAGACTTAGACCCTCTTGATGAGGTGGGAATAAATATATATGCACTATATAGCATACATATTTTGATGCTATACTCTTTGGTGTCTCCGTTGAGCGATACATTCGATGAGGCAGAACAGATAATGGCAACCAAGATGCATGACTGTGCCTCGTGCAAGGGGCGCAATAACGATGCAACTTTTTGCAATGGTGTCGTTATAAGAGAAGAGGCAGCTAGGCTACTTGACGATATTAAAGAGAAACTGTCTCAATATGGTATATTCGAAAACGAGGGTTATGCAAAGGCTATGGAGCGTATGCAGTCGCTTGTGCAAAACCCCGATAGTCGAGGAGCAATAACGGTATTTAAAGGCTGTCAAGAACAGGGATACTACAATTACCACCTGTCTCTTTCAAAAAAATACAAAGAACAATTCGACCTCGAGGGTTATCGCTTTTGGGGGTGCGAAGATATGGAGATGTCGACTCAATTGCTTATGAGAGCGGCACTTTGTCGAGGTGTCGAAATAGATATTCTCGACCGTAACGAAAACTTTATAGCACTAGAGCGTGATGGGCTTCGCCACATTGTGCAGCAGGCTAGTAAAACATCGCTCGATAACTATGTGTCGGTGCTTGCCATGGAAAACAAAGTTGTTACCAAACGCATGCTGGCAGATCGTGGAATAGTAGTGCCCAAGGGTGGCGAATACACTTCGTGTGGCGAGGCTATGTCTGAGTTTGAGAAGTATCGCAACCATGCAATTGTAATTAAACCCAAAAGCACCAACTTTGGTTTAGGTATTACAATTCTCAAAGAGAACGATAGTGCCCAAATATTTGAGAGTGCAGTTAATTTTGCGTTTAGCCACGACAAAACGGTACTTGTCGAGGAGTTTATCTTGGGGCGTGAGTTCCGCATTTTTGTTATTGACGATAATGTGGTGGGGGTTCTGCACCGATCTCCTGCTAGTGTAAAGGGAGATGGTAGGCATACTATATCGGAGCTAATAGATATTAAAAACCAAGATCCTCGCCGTGGCAAAGGCTACCGCACTCCGCTCGAAAAAATTGCGAAGGGCGAGAGCGAGCGTCTGTTCCTAGAGTTACAAGGTCTCGATTTAGGCTATGTGCCTAGTGTTGGGCAGCGAGTATATTTGCGAGAGAACTCTAATATTAGTACTGGTGGTGATAGTCTCGATTTTACCGACGACCTACACCCTAGCTACAAGAACATCGCAATTAGGGCTGCTAAGGCTTTGGGGGCTCGAATTACGGGTGTTGATATGATGATTCAAAACATCGACCAAGAGGCTAGCACAAGCAACTATGCCATTATTGAGATGAACTTCAATCCTGCAATACATATACATTGCCACCCATACAAGGGGCTAAATAGGCGAATTAACTTTAAAATAATTGAGGCACTAGGGTATTAGGCTGCCATTATAAATTAGAATTAAAACAGCAATCTTTTGAATACTATTTGTGTTCGAGGATTGCTGTTTTGGTTTTTTTGTCTATTTTTGTGGTCTGTTATAAACAAATCATAACTTCCTAAAAATGGGTAATCTTAAACTATTAACTACTCTTACTACCTTTGGGGCACTATCTCTAACGGCAGGCGAAAAACCTGTTAACGTAGTAATCATTAATTTTGATGATGTTGGCTTAGGCGATTTCTCGCACTCGGGTGCTCTAGGCTACCTTACACCCAATATCGACCAACTTGCGGCTAAAGGAATGCGCTTTACACACTTCTTGGCTGCACAGCCCATTAGTGGTGCATCTCGTTGCGGGCTTTTGACGGGGTGTTACCCAAACCGACTTGGCTACCACGGAGCACCAGGTCCCGACTTTGACTATGGTGTTGCCGATAGCGAAATGACAATGGGTGAGCTTGTAAAACAAAATGGCTATGCGACTGCAATATTTGGAAAATGGCACTTGGGTAGTGCAAAAAACCTTTTGCCTTTGCAAAATGGCTTTGATGAATTTTATGGATTACCATACTCAAACGATATGTGGCCGTTTCACCCACAGCAAGGTACGGTGTTCAACTTTCCCGATCTTCCGACCATCGAGGGCGATAGCATCATAGGTTACAACACCGACCAAACACGCTTTACGACCGACTACACCGAGCGTTCGATAGATTTTATTCGTCGTAATCGCAAAAATCCATTCTTTTTGTACCTAGCACACTCGATGCCACACGTGCCACTAGCTGTGTCTGACAAGTTTAAGGGCAAGAGCGAGCAAGGGCTATTTGGCGATGTGATGATGGAAATTGACTGGAGCGTAGGGCAAGTAGTTGCAGAGCTTGAGCGACTTAAGATATTAGACAATACCATTATTATGGTAACTAGCGATAATGGCCCGTGGACAAACTATGGCAACCACGCAGGTTCGGCAGCAGGGCTTCGCCAAGCAAAGGCAACAACCTTTGATGGCGGTAACCGTGTTCCGTTAATTGTCTACTGGAAGGGTGTAACAGCCCCGGGAACTATTTGTAATAAGCTAGTTGCAGGAATCGATATTTTGCCAACAGTGGCTCAAATAACATCGAGTCCACTACCTAACCACAAAATTGATGGTGTTAGCATATTGCCGCTAATCGAGGGTAAAGACGAGAAACCTCGCACACACTTTGCATATTATTTCCGCAAGAACGATCTAGAGGCTGTAACTAATGGTACATACAAATTGATATTCCCACACAAGCACGAGTCATATGAGAATATTCCGGGTAACGATGGGCAGCCAGGCAAGATTGTCTTTAGAGATGTTGAAGGCATGGAGCTTTACGACCTCAGAAGAGATCCGGGCGAGAGATATAACGTCATTGAGCAGCATCCCGATGTGGTTGCCGAGTTAATAGAGTATGCCAACGAAATGCGCCAAGAGTTAGGCGATGACTTAACAGGAGCTAAAGGCACGGGGCGTCGTGCTCTATCACCTGCAATAAAGTAGTTTGTAGTATATTCACACATACTTTTATACAGCAAGGGTGTCCCGATTTAATTCGAGACACCCTTGCTGGTTTTTTTTAGCACTATTTATTTTTTAGCAAACACCAATAGTTTAAAACATACTCTCAAGCTCTAGCAAAAAACGCTTTGCATCAAGCCCACTAGCATATCCAACCAAGTTGCCACTAGAGCCTACAACCCTGTGGCAAGGCACGATAATGCTAATCGGGTTGCGATTATTTGCCCCTCCCACAGCACGCGAGGCGGTGGGTTGACCAATTGCTTTGGCAATATCTCCATAACTGACAATCTTGCCGTAGGGTATATCGAGCAGTGCACGCCACACCTTTTGCTGGAATGGTGTGCCTTGGTTCATATTTAGCGGAAGGTCAAACTCTTTGCGTTCGCCTTTTAGGTATTGGCATAGCTGCTCAAATGCCAAATCGGTAAGAACGCTTGGTTCTGTTGACTCGCTGTTTGGGCTAACTATCTTTACTCTAGTTATATAGCCATTGTGCTCTAATATTTCGTAACTCCCTAGCACTGTTTCATATATTGCCATAAGCCGTTATCTTATTATTAGTGTTTGGTAAAAGTATAGATCGAATTAATATACATTGCATCTACTATCAACCCAATTTTTTATTGAACAACAATCCTATCTTATAAAGTTTGTCATTATTTTATTAACCATTGGTGGTTGCTCGAGTGTGCCTTGCTCTCTCATTTTTAGCATCCAAGCAATGTTTGATGCTAGCACCTTTGTTATTTGCACCCCCTCTTGGTCATGCTCCATTTCGCCGGGGTTGTGGCCATGAACCACATTCCAATAGTTAGACGAAGCTATTGCCATTTCGGCATAGGTGATATAGTTGTTGAGCCCTGCCACGGTTGCCGAGCCACCTGTTCGGCGCACCGACACCAACGCTGCTCCCACTTTGCCACGCAGTAAATTGCCATTGGCAGCCGATACCATGAAAGCACGGTCTAAGAATGACTTCATTGTGCCTGCAATGCCCGACCAATATACTGGCGAGGTGAGAATAATGCCATCTGCTGCTGCCATTTTCTCGATTGCTTGGTTGGTAGCATCGTCTATAATGCACTTGCGATCGAGTTTTTCAAAACATTTATAGCAAGCAATACAACCCCTAATATTCTTATTGCCAATATGAACTATCTCTAGCTCGATACCCTCTTTTTTAAGCTCATGAGCCATGATGTTGAGTGCCGTAGCACTATTGCCAGCCTTGCGTGGGCTACCCAAAATTGCAATTACTTTCATTCCTTTATTATTTAACACAAAAATACACTAAGCAAAGATAACAAATAACTGATACAAAATAATAAAGGTTGGTACTTTGAAAAAAAAGGTATATATTTGGTATCGTAAATCAAAACCCAATACTATTATGAAGCAAACATTTATTCAATTATTCGTGCTAGCACTATTTGTAGTGATGATTAGCTGTAAACCACAAAAGAGCGATGGTCTAAAACTAGTTTGGCAAGAGGAGTTTGACTCCGAGCAAATTGACTGGACTAAATGGTCGAAAGTACCTAGAGGTAATGCCGATTGGAAAAACTACATGTCTGACTACGATTCTTTATTTGCCATTAGAGATGGTAACCTCATCTTGCGAGGTATTGTTAATACTACACAAAAAGGCGACACGGCACAGTTTTTGACTGGTGGCCTGCAATCGCAAGACAAGGCAACATTTGGTGTAGGACGCATAGAGATTCGTGCCAAAGTAACATCGGCACAAGGCTTTTGGCCAGCCATTTGGATGTTGCCAAACATAAACAAATGGCCAATGGGTGGCGAAATAGATATAATGGAGCACCTAAATTACGATACTATTGCCTACCAAACAGTGCATACCAACTATACGTATAACCTAAAGCAGCGTGACCCAAAACCCGGAACGATACACAAAATCGACCCTAACGAATATAATGTGTATGGGCTAGAGAAATACCAAGATAGCTTGTGTTTCTTTGTTAATGGAACAAAAACAATTACCTATCCTCGCATCGATTCGCTAAAGGACAAAGGTCAGTATCCGTTCTGTGACCAAGAGTTCTACCTAATACTTAGCGCACAGCTAGGTGGTAATTGGGTGGGAGCTGTTAACCCAGATCAACTACCTGTCGAAATGGCTGTGGATTGGGTAAAGTTCTACGAATTTGAGTAATTACTACATATAAAGAAGATGTTCTATGAAATATAACATAGAACATCTTTTTTGTTATAGTGCAGCCTAAAACATAGGAATATTAGCTGAACACAAGAAAAAATATTATTTTTGTGGCTTATGTAGAAATTACAAACAAAACTATATTAAGATGAAAAAATTACTAATGACCGCAGGATGCGCAGCACTACTTGCCTTTGGCAGTAGCTGTGGTGGTGGTGCTTCGACAGAGAGCGCCAATCCATTCTTTCAAGCAAAATGGGAGACTCCATTCGAAATTCCTCCGTTCAATGAAATTAAGCCAGAGCACTTTTTGCCTGCTTACCAAGAGGGTATTCGCCTAGAGAACCAAGAGATTGAAGCTATTGTAAACAACCCCGAAGCTCCAACCTTTGAAAACACAATTGCAGCGTATGCATCTACTGGCGAATTTCTTTCGCGTGTAGCATCTGTGTTTGGTAACCTTGCATCTACCGAAATGAACGATACTTTGCGTGCTATCCAAAAGGAAATTATCCCAATGGTAACTAAGCACTCAAACGAAATTACGCTTAACGACAAGCTATTCCAGCGTATCAAGAGCGTATATGAGGGTAGAGAGGCTGCAGGTCTTAGTGGCGAGCAACTACGTCTTACCGAGTTAACATATCAGAGCTTTGAGATGAATGGTGCTAACCTTCCAGAGGATAAAAAACAAGAGCTAAAGAAAATCAACCAGCAACTATCGGCACTTAGCCTAGCATTTGGTAACAACCTACTAACAGAGATGGGTGAGTTCAAGCTAGAGGTAACAGACGAGGCCGAGCTAGAGGGGCTTTCACAAACTATCAAAGATGCTGCAAAAGTAGATGGCGAGAACAAGTGGGTGTTCACACTTGCTAAGCCTAGCATGCTACCATTCTTGCAGTATGCAAAGAACGAGTCTTTGCGCAAGAAACTATACGAAGGTTACCTTAATAGATGTAACTACGACAACGCAACAGATAATAAAGCAATTATCGACTCTATCGTTAATGTGCGCATTAAGCGTGCAAATATGCTAGGTTACGATACTCACGCTGCATATATCCTAAAGCGCAACATGGCTAAAAATGCCGATAACGTGTATGATCTACTAGAGGAGCTTTGGACTCCAGCCGTTAAGAGAGCAAAGGCCGAGCTTAAAGAGATGAAAGCTATCAAGCAAAAAGAGACAGGTTCAAGCGACTTTAACTCATGGGATTGGTGGTACTATGCCGAGCAACTACGCAAGCAAAAGTATAGCATCAACGAAGAGGAGATTCGTCCTTACTTCTCGCTAGAGGCTACTCGTGAGGGTATCTTTATGCTTTGTAACGAGCTTTGGGGCATTACATTTGTTCCAGTTGAGAACGCTCCAGTATATAACAGCGAGTGTCAGGTTTATGAGTGTCTTGACAAAGATGGCAAGCACCTAGGTGTCTTGAATATGGACTTCCACCCAAGAGAGAGCAAGCGTGTAGGAGCATGGTGTTCGTCGTTCCGCACACAGTCATACAAAGATGGCAAGCGTGTTGCACCACTTTCTACAATTGTTTGTAACTTTACACCTCCAACAAAAGATACTCCTGCTCTACTAAGCCTAGAGGAGGTTGAGACTTTCTTCCACGAGTTTGGTCACGCACTTCACACACTATTCTCAGATGTTAAAACAAATGGTCTAAAGGGTGTATCTCGTGACTTTGTTGAGCTACCATCGCAAATTATGGAGAACTGGGCAACTAGTCCAGAACTACTTAGAATGTATGCTAAGCACTACAAGACTGGCGAGGTTATTCCAGAGGAGCTAATCACAAAGATTAACAACGCATCGCTTTTCAACCAAGGTTTCAACACAGTTGAGTACTTGGGAGCATCGTTCCTAGATATGAACTACCACACTCTTACAAAAGAGCAAAAGCTAGATGTTGCTAAATTTGAGGCAGATGCACTAGCAGAGATTGGTATTCTTGACGAAATTGCACCACGTTACCGTTCAACATACTTCCAGCACATCTTCTCGGGTGGTTACTCTTCGGGTTACTATGCGTATATTTGGGCTGAGGTGCTAGATGCAGACGCATTCCAAGCATTTGTTGAGAGTGGCGATCTATTCAACAAAGAGGTTGCAGAGTCGTTCCGTCGCAATGTACTTGAGACAGGTGGTACTCGTCCAGAGATGGAGCTTTATAAGTCGTTCCGTGGAAAAGATCCAGACAAAAAAGCACTTCTAAAAAATAGAGGTTTGTTGTAAGCAAACACTATAATATAAACTTGATTGGGATTATCTCGCAGCTTGTGAGATAATCCCAATTTTTTGTTGTATAAAAACTGCGGTGTTGTGCTAGTGTAGTCAGCACAACAAAGGCTGGGGTGCTTCACCACAAAGCCACCATCTATATATTGGCGAAGAAATTTAACTATTTACAAAAGAGAGGATATTTTGAATAATTCAAAATATCCTCTCTTTTGTTATGCTTTACCAATGTTGAGCCAATATATCAATATATTGGCTACTATCTATCCATGCGGTTAATCAAATCTTCGTTAGATCTCGATGTCTCCATCTCTTTTTTGATGAGCTCCATTGCCTCTACCGAGTTCATGTCTGTAAGGTGACGACGAATGATCCAAGTCTTTTGCAGTGTCTCTTTGTCCATAAGCAAATCGTCACGTCTAGTGCTCGATGATGTAATATCAACAGCAGGGTACACACGCTTGTTAGATAGCTTACGATCTAGCTGAAGTTCCATATTACCAGTACCTTTGAACTCCTCAAAGATTACCTCGTCCATTTTTGAACCAGTATCTGTAAGAGCAGTTGCGATAATAGTTAGCGAGCCACGCTCCTCGGTATTACGTGCTGCACCAAAGAATCGCTTTGGCTTGTGTAGTGCGTTTGCATCGACACCACCCGATAGTACCTTGCCCGATGCTGGCTGCACAGTGTTATATGCACGAGCCAAACGAGTAATCGAATCTAGTAGAATAACCACATCGTGGCCACATTCGGTAAGCCTTTTGGCTTTGTCTAGTACCATTTCGGCTACTTTTACGTGGCGAGTTGCCTGCTCATCAAATGTAGATGCAACTACCTCGGCATTAACGCTGCGCTGCATATCGGTAACCTCTTCGGGACGCTCGTCTATTAGCAGAACAATCATATACACCTCGGGGTGATTGTCGGCAATAGCATTTGCGATTGACTTTAACAGAACTGTCTTACCCGTTTTTGGTTGTGCCACAATAAGGGCACGTTGTCCTTTGCCTATTGGGGCAAACATATCAATTACACGAGTCGATAGGTTATTGTGACCATGTCCCGTGATATTGAATTTGGTTTCGGGGAACAACGGTGTTAAGAACTCAAACATTACACGATCACGTAGTTCGTTAGGGTCTAGCCCGTTAACACGATGTATCTTTACTAGCGGAAAGTATTTCTCACCATCTTTTGGAGGCCTAATCTCACCCTCTACCGTGTCGCCTTGCTTTAATCCATAGTTGCGGATTTGCCCCGGTGATACGTATATATCGTCTGGTGAGTTAAGGTAGTTATAGTCTGACGAACGCAAGAAACCATAACCATCTGCCATAACCTCTAGTACACCTTCGCTGTTAACTACGCCTGCAAAATCATTTGCCATAGACTCGTACTGAGATTTCTCGTTACTCTCTTTGGCATTTTCGCGGTTGTCGTTGTTTCTGTCGGTTCTTTGGTTATTGCGCTGACGATCGTTTGTTCTTTGTTCTTTGTGTGTTTCGGGTTTTGCTTCGGCTTTTTCTTGCGAAACCTCTTCTTTGTCTTCGCTTATTAGCTCTCGCTTGAATACCACCTTACCATCTACATACTCCTTGCGCACACGAGTCCTTGGCTGATTTCTTTTTGCCTTGTCCTCTTGTGGTTTTTTGTTTTTTTGTGTGCTCTTAACCTCTTGCGTAGCAGCGTTGTCTTGCTGAGCCTCTTGTGGAGTCTCGCTTGCTTGCTCTGCATTACTAGCTTCGATGGCTTTGGGCTCTTGGTTGTTTTTTACAACCTTTTTGCCTTTTGCCTGTGGAGCAGCTTCGTCACGATTGACACGTGGGCGGCCTCGCTTTTTTTGCGTAGGCGCTTGAGCCTCTTGCTCGGTAGCTATGCTAGGTGATTCGCTAGGTTGTTCTTGAGGAGTTGTAGGTGTAGCAATTTCTTGCTCCTGAGCGATAGTAGGTGCCGCACTCTCTTGCTTGACAGCTGGCTTGCGACCTCTCTTTTTTGGCTCAGTAGCAACTATTTGGACATCTGATAGTTTATCGTGCCCAGAAATAATATTAATTAGATCATCCTTTTTGTAGCTCTCGACACGTGCAATGCCAAGCGACTTTGCAATGGTACGCAAATCTACTAAGGTCTTTTTCTTTAAAATTTCCTTTTCTTCCATTATATATATATGGATATAAAATTTGTAAGGTGGATTAATCTACAACGATTATTGTAGATGTAAAATATCGTATATACTTTTCTAAAGTAATGATACAAAGGTAAAAAAAATATTAACTTTGTAAAAATTAATTATAAAAATATGAAATTTATTGCAATTATTCCTGCCAGATTTGGCTCTTCTCGTTTCGAAGGTAAACCGCTTGCCGATATTTTTGGTCGCCCAATGATTGAGCACGTATATAAAAGAGCGCAAAGCGAATTTGAAACGGTGGTAGTGGCTACCGACGATAGCCGCATTGAGGATGTTGTTAAAGGTTTTGGTGGCGAGGTGGTTATGACCTCTACCGAGCATCGTAGCGGAACCGATCGTGCGCTGGAGGCACTGCGCAAATGTGAGCAAATTTATAACCAAAAATATGATGTTGTAATTAATATTCAAGGTGACGAGCCATTTGTTAGTGCCGATCAATTAAAAGATATAAAAAGCTGTTTTGATAGTCCAAGTGTAGAGATTGCAACTTTGGTAAAGAAATTCGAAGAGGGCGAAGATATTTTTAACCCCAATAGCCCCAAGGTGGTACTGTCGTCTATGGGCGAGGCTCTATATTTTAGTCGTAGTGTTATTCCACACCTGCGTGGGCACCAGCCAGAGCAGTGGAGCAAGCAACACACCTACTACAAACACATTGGTTTATATGGCTATCGTTGCGATATATTAGCAAAGATCACCTCTCTTGCCCCCTCTTCGTTAGAGATTGCCGAGTCGCTAGAGCAGCTTAGGTGGCTAGAGGCAGGCTATCGCATTGCTACAAAAATTACCGATACACAATCGCACGCAATTGATACGCCCGAAGATTTGGCTATGGTATTAGATTTATATGCCGATAGATTTAGCGATGGATATTAAAGAGAGAATAGATAGGATAGCTAGGCTAGGTGTGCAATTCAAAGACGCATTAACTAGCACAGATATTATACAGGCAGCTATTGCCCAAAATAATTGGCTATCGAGCCACGATATTGTGTTTGCTGTTGATGCCATTACAGAGCAGATGCTCGACCACGAGTCTCTTTGCCGTTGGGTCGTAGGGCTTAATGAGCCAACACAAGCCAAGAGCGTTGGGGTGATATGTGCCGGGAATCTTCCGCTAGTTGGCTTTTTGGATATTTTGGCAGTTGTGGTTAGTGGTAACCGCTGTTTATATAAATTGTCGTCAAAAGACACCGTCTTAATGCAAGTAGCCATAGAGCTATTGCAAAAGGTGTGTGGCAAAGATATGCTTGTGCCACTAGGCGAGGACACTCCCGATGCTATAATTGCTACGGGAAGTGACAATAGTGGGCGTTATTTTAGATGGCGATATGGCGATATACCTTCGGTTATTAGGGGTAGTCGCTATTCGGTAGCTGTTATAACCCAGCAGCATAGCCAACAAGAGCTAGAGTTGCTGTGGAACGATATTTTTTGTTACTGTGGACGAGGGTGTCGCAGTGTTAGCGAACTACTTGTGCCTAGGGGCTATGACGTTGAGTCACTAATGCAGCTGTGGCAAAATAAGGGTTTTGGTATCGATAATGCTAACTTTCAAGGCTCATATCTGCAAAATAGAGCATTGCTAACTATGCAAAAAGCTAGTTTTTGGGATGGTGGATACTATATAATTAAAGAGGGTAGTAGCTCCTTGCAACCCCTTTCGCAAATAGCTTTGGTTTGGTATGATAGCCTAGACGATGCAAAGGCTCGCATAAACCAAAACAGAGACAAACTACAATGTGTTGTGGGCGAGGGTGGAGTGCCTTTTGGTTGTGCACAGCAACCCACGCTCAGCGACTGGGCCGATGGAGTAGATCTATTTAATTTTTTGAACTCTCTACATTAATAATTATCTTTACACCAAGTTTTAAAACATTTTATATATGTCAATGGTATTTAAATTTAGGCTCCTAAGCGACGAGGACGAGAACTTTATTCGTGATTATGAGCTGCTTTATGATAGCACACTAACCGATTTTCATAATCTAATTTGCGAAGATATTGGTTATGATGAGCAAGAGATGGCGTCGTTTTTCTTGTCGGATGGCTCGTGGGCTAAACTCCGTGAGTTTACTCTATTTGATATGGGTATGTCTGAGAGCGAAATGCAAGACGAGTTTGCGCCTGTGGCAATGGATAATGTAACGCTAGGGCAAATTATACACCACAATAACGAAAGGCTTTTGTATGTGTTTGACCTAATGGAAGATCGTGCATTTTTTGTAGAGCTAATCGAGGCAAAAAAAGCCGAGGATGGTCGCCAATATCCAAATGTTGTCTTTGCTAATGGTGTAGCGCCAGATCAGTTCGATGCCGAGAATGTAAAGGCTAGCCGCTCGATTTTTGATGAGGCTATGGACGATTTTGGTGAGTTTGATGGTGACGATAGTTACGACGACGAATACTAAGAGGTGGCAAACAAGAGAGTAATAGTGATAACTGGGCCTACGGGTGTTGGCAAAACCGATTTGAGTATCGAGATTGCCAAGGAGCTTGGTTGTGAAATTATTTCGGCCGATTCTCGCCAGTTTTATCGAGAAATTCCCATTGGTACGGCTATGCCCACCAATGAACAGCAGGCTGCCGTTTGTCATCATTTTATTGGTAATATGTCGGTTGCCAATGACTATAATAGTGGTGCTTATGAGGCCGATGTGCTAGCTAAGTGCCAAGAGCTATTTGAGCGAATGGACGATATTGTAGTTGTAGGAGGTTCGGGTCTATATATAGATGCACTATGCAAGGGGTTTGATAATTTGCCTAGCTCGCCAGAGCTACGAGAGCAACTACTTTGCGATCTCGATAATCAAGGATTGCAAGCAATGGTTGATAGGTTGGGAGAGCTTGATCCGCCATCATTGGGCGAGGTTGACTTGTGTAATTCGCGCCGTGTGTTGCGTGCATTAGAGGTTTCGATCTTGGCAGGTAAAGGCTATTCGACATTAAAGGGTGGTGTGAAAAAACGCCCGTTCGATGTGATAAAAATTGTTATCGATCGTCCAACCGACGAACTTTATGAGAGAATAAACCAGCGTGTCGATATAATGATTGCTCAAGGGCTCGAAGACGAAGTAAAAAGCGTTGCTATGTGGCGAGATAAAAACTCTTTGGCAACGGTTGGTTATCGCGAGATTTTTAGTTGCATGGATGGCGAAATATCTATGAGCGAGGCAATTGAGCTGATAAAGCGCAACAGTAGACGATATGCCAAGCGTCAACGAACGTGGTTTCGCAGAGACCCCGACTATGTGTGGTTTTCGCCCCACGACAAAGAGGCAATAATGTCGCATTTGGCACACAAAAAAGACAATTAAAACAAAAATATAGTATAAAAAGGCTGTGGGTATTTGTATTTTAATAAAATGTCACTATCTTTGCAGCTCAAATTATTAAAACAATTATTGTATAAATGTACGCAATTGTAGAAATCGCAGGTCAACAGTTTAAAGTTGAAAATGGTCGTAAGCTATATGTTCACCGTCTAGCAGAAGAGGAAGGCTCTTCTCTAAGCTTCGATAAAATCCTGCTTGTAGATAACGACGGTCAGGTTAAGGTTGGCACACCTGTAGTAGAAGGCGCCACAGTGAAGGCTAAAGTACTTCGTCATCTTAAAGACGATAAGGTTATCGTATTCAAGAAGAAAAGACGTAAGGGCTACCGTGTTAAGAATGGTCACCGCCAGTGTCTTACACAAATAGTCATCGAAGAAGTAATTGGTTAACATTTAAAGATTTAGAGAAATGGCACACAAAAAAGGTGTAGGTAGTTCAAAGAACGGTCGTGAATCTGAAAGCAAGCGCTTAGGTGTTAAGCTGTTCGGTGGTCAATTTGCTAAAGCTGGTAACATCATCATTCGTCAAAGAGGTACAGCTCACAACCCAGGTGATAACGTGGGTATGGGTAAAGATCATACTCTTTTTGCTCTTGTAGACGGAACAGTATCTTTTAAGAAGAAGGCAGCAGGCAAGTCATACGTATCTGTAATTCCTGTTACAGAGTAATTATGGCTCTTTGAAATAGCTGAGGTCATCCCTAGTTGGGGTGACCTTTTTTTGGCTCTATACTTTTCTTACACTATTTCGATGAGTTGCCGATAGTGCTAATATTTTTTTATCTATCATGTGTAATTTGTCGAATAATCATTTAAAATTGTTTATATTTGTGGGTCGCTATTAGACTTTAGTGACTATTGCTCTCTCTTTTTGTTGAGAGCTAGGGGCTCATGTGTCCAAATAAGGTCTTTTTACATTGTTATATATAGAGATATCGATGAATATTCTAGAGAAAATTAAGGCTAAAGCAAAAGAAGCATCAGCAAGAATTGTGCTTCCAGAGGCCGAGGAAGATCGCACGCTACGTGCTGCAAACCAAGTAATCGAAGAGGGACTTGCAGAGATTATTTTAATAGGTGATCCTAGTGTCATAGCCGAGAAGGCTAAGGAGTATGGTTTGACAAATATTGCATCTGCAACAATTGTTGATCCAAAGAATAATCCCGAGCGTGATCGTTATGTTGATTTAATGCTTGAAATTAGAGGCTCAAAAGGTCTAACAAGAGAAAAAGCACTAGAATTAGTCGAGAATCCGCTATATTTGAGTGTAATAATGATTAAGGCTGGTGATGCCGATGGTGAAGTTGCTGGTGCTGATAATGCCACTGGCGATGTATTGCGCCCAGCTTTTCAGTATGTAAAAACCAAAAAAGGCGTTAGCGTTGTTTCGGGTGCCTTTTTAATGCTTGTTCCAAACCACTTTGGAGAGGATGGGCTAATGGTATTTGCAGACTGTGCTGTACACCCAAACCCAACTGCTGCCGAACTTGCCGAAATCGCTGTTGAAACAGGACGAACTACACGTGCAATTGCAGGCTTTGAGCCACGCATAGCTATGCTTACCTTCTCTACTATGGGGTCGGCTAAACACGAGATGGTAGATAAGGTTGTTGAGGCTACTCGCCTAGCACGCCTAATTGACCCAACTATGGCTATCGATGGCGACTTGCAAGCCGATGCGGCTATTGTGCCGGGTATTGGTAGCAAGAAAGCACCAAACAGTGCTATCGCAGGACGTGCTAATGTGCTAGTGTTCCCAACACTTGAGGTTGGTAATATTTCGTACAAGCTAGTTCAGCGTATTGCAGGAGTTGAGGCAATTGGCCCAATCTTGCAGGGTATGGCAGCGCCAATAAACGACCTATCACGTGGTTGCTCTATGAGCGATATTGTAAACCTCGTGGCTATAACTTCTTGCCAAGTGGCAGACATGAAGAGATAATATTCTAAAAAGTTGATGATATGGTAATACTAGTCCTAAATTGTGGTAGCTCATCTATCAAGTATCAAGTTATTGATATGGGACCACAAACAAATAAGCTCCTGGCAAAGGGGCAGGTTGAGCGTATTGGTCTTAGTGATGGTTTAATCACACACAAGCCAACAGACAAACCAGTCTATACATTTAGTAAAAGCATTCCAGACCACACGGTGGGAATTAACTCGATCCTAAGCACGCTAACTGACCCTGCAACAGGTGTAATTTCAACTCTTAACGAGATTGCAGCAGTAGGACATAGAGTAGCACACGGTGGTGAGTATTTCTCTGATAGTGCGGTTGTTACTCCACAAGTTAAGCAACATATCGAGAGCTGTTTTGAACTAGCTCCACTACATAACCCACCTGCATTGCGTGGTATCCTATCTATCGAGGGACTACTACCAACTATCCCACAGGTTGCGGTTTTTGATACATCGTTCCACCAAACAATCCCTAACTATAACTACATTTATGCTCTGCCATATAAGTATTATGAGCAGATGCGTGTGCGCAAGTATGGTTTCCATGGTACTAGCCACAAATATGTTGCTATTAAGGGTTGTCAAATGGCTGGAATCGACTACGATAACTCAAAGGTTATCACTTGCCACATTGGTAATGGTGCATCGGTAACGGCTATTTTGAATGGTAAGTCATATGATACATCGATGGGCTTTACGCCAGTAGATGGTCTAATGATGGGTACTCGTTCGGGTAGTATCGACCCGGGTGCTCTTTTGTATATTGCAGACAAAGAGGGTTACCACATTAACAAACTTAACGACCTTATTAACAAAGAGTCGGGTGTAGTTGGTATTACGGACATTTCGTCAGATATGCGTGATATTATGGCTGCCGAGAAAGACGGCAACGAGCGTGCAATTTTGGCTCTTAAGATGTATTATTCTCGTATCCTAAAGAAAATCGGTGCTTATGCAGCAGCTATGGAGGGTGTCGATATGATAATCTTTACGGGTGGTGTAGGCGAAAATAACGTTGCTATGCGTCACGCTGTGTGTAAGGGTCTAGGTTTTATGGGTGCCGAATTCTCTCCAGAGGCTAACGAAGCTGCTAGGGGCGAAGATGCAATCATCTCTACCGATTCTTCGAGAGTAAAGCTTGTTGTTGCAACAACAAACGAAGAGCTAGTAATAGCTTCGGATACATACCGCTTATTAAAAGGTAACTAATAATCAAAACGATATGGTAACAAAGTTAGATCAACTTGTTCCAAGAGCGGCTGCACAAGGTGCTAGCCGATTGATAGTGGCTGCTGCTGCCGATCTTCACACTTTGGAGTCGGTGTGTCAGGCTGCAAAATTGGGTGTAGTTAGCCCTATTTTGGTAGGTGATGAGCCAGTTATAAAGTCAATTGCCCAAGAGCACAATTTGTGTATCGAAGGTTTTGAGATTGTGCATGAGTCGTCACCCACAAAGGCCGTAGAGTATGCTGTGCGAGCAATTAACGACGGTAAGGCAGACATGCTAATGAAGGGGCTTTTGGCTACCGACATTTACATGAAAGGTATTCTTAACAAGAACTACGGAATAGTAAAGGGTGGTTCGCCCGTTAGCCACGTTGCTGTTATGGAGCTACCACAGCTAGATAGGCTACTGCTAGTGAGCGATGTTGCTATCATACCATATCCCGATTTGAAACAAAAAATAGCCCTTTCTACCTATCTAGTCAACATGGCTAAGGTGTTGGGCAACGAAACGCCTCGTCTTGCTTTAATAGCACCGTCGGAGCAGGTTCTACCAAGCGTAACCTCTAGTTCGGAGGCTGCCGTAATTACTATGATGGCAGCACGTGGTCAAATACTGTCGGGCGCAATAGTGGATGGGCCGTTAGCTTTGGATGTTGCTTTGGACGAAGAGACGGTTCAAATCAAAAAGCTATCTTCACCTGTGGGTGGCAAGGCAGATTGTCTGCTTTTCCCCAACATTGATAGCTCGAACACATTCTTTAAATCGGCAACAAAACTATGTAAAGCATCGCTTGCAGGTGTAGTTGTTGGTGCAAAGGTTCCTTGTATTCTAACCTCTAGGGGCGATAGTGCAGACAGTAAGCTATACTCGATAGCTTTGGCTGCTCTGCTTTCGAAGATGGCTAGCGCATAAGATAGTTTTATCGAATCATACCTGTGGGTGGCTACCCAGTCACCCATATAAGGAAATCAAAGATGAAAAATATAATTAAGATCTTGGCAATTAACCCGGGGTCTACATCAACTAAGGTTGCTCTCTATGGTAATAGGGAGCAACTTTTCGAAGATACTATACGTCACGCAGCAATTGAGCTTGCAGAGTGTGGTGATACCATATATGAGCAATATGCGTTTCGTCTATCGCTAATTGTCGATTTGCTTGCTAAGTGGCAACAGCCCATCGAGCAAATAGATGTGGTGATGGGGCGTGGTGGCTTGTTGCGCCCAATAGAGTCGGGTGTTTATGAGGTAAACGATGCTTTGGCAGATGATTTGCGCAAGGGTTATGGTGGCGAGCACGCCTCTAACTTGGGCGGTATATTGGCTCGTGAATTGGCTGTTAAGGCAGGTTGCAAGGCATATATTGCCGACCCAGTTGTGGTGGACGAATTGTCCGATGTGGCACGAGTAGGCGGACATCCTTTGTTTCCTCGTCGCTCGGTATTTCATGCCCTTAACCAAAAGGCGGTAGCCAAAGAGTATGCAGCACAAAAGGGCAAGGAGTATGCCGATCTCAATTTAATTGTAGTTCACATGGGGGGCGGTGTTTCGGTGGGAGCACACAAAGGCGCAAATGTGATTGATGTGAATAACGCACTCGATGGCCAAGGTGCATTCTCGCCCGAGCGTAGTGGTACTATGCCAGCGGGTGATTTGTTGCGTGCAGCCTTTTCGGGTAACTATACATATAGCCAGCTATATAGAATGGTAGTTGGAAAAGGTGGTTTTTCGGCACACCTAGGAACAACCGATGTTAAAGATATTGTTGAGCGTGCACAAAATGGCGACAAAGATTGTAGCCGTGTAATCGATGCCTTTTGTTATAATGTAGCAAAGAGTGTGGCGGCAATGGCAATTCCGTTGTCATTTAAAGTAGACTCTATTATTCTAACAGGTGGCATTGCATATAGCGACTATATTTGTAGCAAAATAGTTGATATGATCTCGCCCATTGCGCCCGTTCACATTAGTGCAGGCGAGGACGAAATGGCTGCCCTTGCAATGAACGGTTACCAAGCCTATCACAATCCATCAATAGTTAAAATATACTAATATGTCATACGAAGTTACCATAGTTGTTTCGCCGCACATTGCTAGTGATAGTGCGCTATATCTGCCCATTGCGGCACGTCGTGCCTCTATTTCGTTAGACGATGTTGCTATGCATCGAATCAAGCGCAAGAGCATCGATGCTCGTGGGGCTGTAAAGATAAATATGACCGTTGAGCTTTTTACCGATAGTTCGCAAGCGGCAGACGAGATACGCCTCGACTACAAAGATGTAAGCTCTAGCGAGTCGGTAGCCATTATTGGTAGTGGCCCAGCAGGTTTGTTTGCAGCACTTCGCCTAATAGAATTGGGCTTGCGACCTATTGTAATTGAGCGAGGTCGTGAGGTGTCGGCTCGCAAGCGTGATGTTGCTCTCATTAACCGAGGTCAAGACGCTGGCGAAGATAGCAACTACTGTTTTGGCGAGGGTGGTGCTGGTACTTTCTCGGACGGTAAGTTATATACTCGTTCAAAGAAGCGAGGTAATTTTCGCCGTTCGCTAGAGATTTTACACCATCATGGTGCACACGAGAGCATACTTTATGATGCACATCCACACATTGGAACCGAAGTGCTACCACGTGTGATAACGGCTATTCGCAACACTATCGAACATTTTGGTGGTAAAGTATATTTTGATAGCAGAGTAGTAGATATTGAGATAAAAGACGATGCAGTGGCTAGCGTAACTCTTGCATCGGGCGATAAGATAGCCTCTCGTGCGGTTGTGTTGGCAACAGGACACTCGGCACGTGATGTGTACTTTATGCTTAACAACAAAGGTGTTTTGCTAGAGAGCAAGCCATTTGCTATGGGGGTTAGAATTGAGCACCCACAAGAGTTAATCGACTCTATTCAATATAAAATGCCACACCGTGGCGACTATCTGCCAGCAGCTAGTTATAGCCTTGTGGCGCAAGTTGGTGGGCGTGGTGTCTACTCGTTTTGTATGTGTCCCGGTGGGTTTATTGTTCCAGCGGCTACGGCAGCAGGCGAAGCAGTTGTGAATGGTATGTCGCCATCGAAGCGAAATTCGCAGTATGCCAATTCGGGCTTAGTAACCGAAATAAGGGTCGAGGACTATGCACACCTAGTGCCTGAGCATGGTGTTTTGGCTGGTTTGGTCTACCAAATGGAGTATGAGAAGAGAGCCTTTGAAGTGGCAGGTGGTATGCAAAAAGCACCTGCACAGCGAGTAACTGACTTTATTTCGGGCAAGCTATCACAAAGCCTACCTTCAACTTCGTATCATCCGGGTGGAACATCGGCAGTTATGAAAAACTACATGGAGCCACTAATGTATAGTGCGCTACGTGGTGGGCTTTTGGCATTTGACCGCAAGATGCGTGGTTATGTAACATCGGATGCGCTAATGATTGGTGCCGAGAGCCGCACTTCGTCGCCCGTTCGCATTCCACGAGATCGTGATACGCTAGAGCATCCACAACTCAAAGGGCTATATCCAACGGGTGAAGGAGCAGGGTTTGCTGGTGGTATCATATCGTCGGCAGTAGATGGGCAAAGGGTTGCCGAATCGATTGCTCGCTCGTTTGGTATTAGCGTTTCAGAGTAGTTTTACTGTAAAAGTAAACAATATTTTTTGGGGTGGTATATACAAGAGTGTATAATCCCAATTAGATATAAATTTAGCAAAAAGAGACTGATATTTAAATATTAGTCTCTTTTTGTCGTTTATTAGTTTGTTGTTTCATAAACATCAGTTAATCTGTTTGATGTGGAGGCGTTTGTGAAAATAAGTAGTTTTTGTTTTTTTCTGTGAAAAATATAACAACTGTTTTCTAATCTAAAAACTATTACTATCTTTGAAATGTTTAGATTGTCTAAATAGGCACTTTTTGGTATGTAAATAGGTGTTTTTGAACAAGAAAAGAAGAAGTATAATATATAATAAAACAATGAAAATCGTAGGACAACCAAAGGCGTTTCTTAGCAACGAAGCAAAGCAGCTATTAAACCTTTATGAGTCTCTGGGAGAGAGAGCCGAAATTTTTCTTCCTCGTCACATTTTTGATAATCTGACGGTATTTGTAAATTTGTGCATGGAGGAGCCAAATGACCCTTCACGCCAGCAGGCCGAAATTAACCGCTATCTTCTAAAATTTAGAGAAGATATTCCGGGTTATTCGCACGTGTCGCTTATGTTAATTCCGCACGAGACCTCAAAAGCATTTGAGCTAAGTAGTCGCCGTGGTCAGTTTGCAAAGCGCATCAACAACCTTATCGACACCGATGGTACAGCTCCAGAGCTGCGCAACATCCTTCGTAATATTCGCGATGGTCACGATCTTTCGGTAGGTACACCACCAGTAACAGCAGGTCACATCGACTTTATGGGTCAAGTGCAGCTAGGTGGTTACATTAGCGATTTGCGCAAGTACAGAGATGTAATTGGCGTAACGGGTGATGTTGCCGAAGGACACTGGAACTACCTAATGGATACTCTAGAGCAGATGATTAGCCAGAGTACCCACTACACAACAAAGGCAGAGGTGGATGATTTCCTTCACCGTAGCCAGTGGGCGGTAAACTTTAAGGGCATGAATGGCCTTATTCGTACAGTAGTTTCGGGTAATGCTAACAAGGCAGTAGACCTTCTAAAGGGCGAAGTATTTGCCTCTAATTCGGTTGTAGTAATGGAGTCTCCATCGGCAGATGAGCTATATGAGAGAATGACGCTCGATACTACAAGCATCTTTGTAGTTAAGCTAAAGCATGCTCGCATCAACCACTACCTAGGCAACAAGTGGTTCCCACTAATTTGTCGTTTGGTTCTAGTTGACGACTCAAACGAGAGCCGTAGCTCTAACACATCGCTGGTGTTCTGTTTCCATAATGGTATCATCAACACTCTTAACAAAGTACACAACAAGAAACTAGGTTCACACGCTAATACTCAGCTAAACCTACGCCTTATTCTTGAGAATGTAAACCTTAACTGTTTGGTTGAGTTCCGCGAGAAAATTAAGGCTCAAATAGATATCTACGCAAAAGAGATTGAGCAGTTTTTGTTGGAGCAAACATTCGATACAGCAGACTATGACAAGCGCACAACGCTATTCAAGCTAGATGCTTTCTCTCGTCAAGTTGCAATCGATAAGTACTCGCTAGAGAAGCTACACGACTTTATCTTCTTCTTGGAGAATTGTCATCAGCAATCTCGCAAGCCATTCCAAACACAGGAGCTTATGGATGAGTTTGAGGCTCGTCTAAAGCAATACTACTATGGCGATAACAGCAAAATAGATATTATCACTATTCTTGAGGGTGGTGGTCGCAACCAAATCAAAACGTTTGGTGACTACCTACTACAAAGAGAATTCAAGGCAATTAATGGTAAAATAGCATCGGGTGCAAAGCTTATCCTTGATATTATACCAAGCACATATGAGCGTACTCTAAAGAACCACTTCCACAAAAACTTTGGTATCAACCTATTTATGGAGAAGTACCAAGAGTATGTGACAAAGGTATCGCTAGAGGCCGACAATGACGGCAGATTCGAGAAATTCCTAATCGACCTAGGTATTCGCGAAAAGTACTTGGCGCTTTCAGATTCAGACAAAGGCATCATCAAAGATTTTGTTTCGGCACTTGCTAATCTAACACAGACCTCTATTTCGGACTCTGTGCAGATGATTATTCGTGATCTACTATTCAACGCTAACGGTAGACCAAAGCCATACATTATCTTTAACTCGGTTCAGGCGTGGGAGTACAAAGACCTATTGCCAGAAGATCGTTTTGATGTTAATCCGTTTGACCTAGAGATTGAGAACCTAGAGGATGGTCGCATCGCTTATGAGCGTTTGATCGACAGCCTATCTCGTATTAAGAGCACGCTTGCGCTATTTGACGATAGTGGTATGTTGTGGGATCTATTCTGTGATAATACAACTATCATTGTTAACGACCCTAACAACCCAACGGGTTATAGCGACTCAAACAGCCAAACTCTGAATACGTTCCTTAAGTTCTTGAACACAACTAAGATAACGCTATTCCTAGACGAAGCATACGCCGACAGTGTAAAGCAAGAGGACGAAACTATGCCAAAATGGTGTACTATCTCTCGCTATATAATGAACAATATCACGGCTCAAAGCTGTGTTAAGGCTATCTCTTCGCTATCAACAACTAAAAACCTAGCGGCTACGGGTGAGCGTTTGGGTGCAATTGCACTAACGCCTGCTGCCAAAGATTTTGCACGTTTTGCACGTGAGTGCAACAAGGCAGATCATGGTAACAATAACTCGCTGCTAATGCTAAATAATGTCCTTCATATTGGTCAAATTGCCAAAGCACTAAAGGACAAAATGGAGGTCGAGCTTCCAAAGAACGCATCTCGTACAAAGATCAAGAACGTTATTTATGCCTTTATCGAAGAGCAAATTAAGCTAGTAGATAAGATGAATGCCGAGAGCCAAAAGAGTCGTGAGCTACACAAAACGGCTGGCTTTGAGGGTTCGCCTATCCACGTATTCTTACTTCGTGAGCTACTATCGCTTGACAAGCTAGATGTTCTAGGTTTGGCAGACGACTTTAAGTACAAGGATGAGCCTTTCTTTGCTCACTACTTGCGCCGTTTGGTAGCAAATCTTAGCGAGTTCCGCATCAATCGCAAATTTAGAAGCGAGTCGGTACGTCGTATGAAGATGGCTCGTGAGGTGGCTCGCGAGGTAGTTGAGCAGCATGGTGCAGGCAATGTTAACTACATTTGTGCCGATGGTTCATACCTATTCAACCTAAAAGTATGTTCGAGCTACTCATATCCAGATCTTATGAGTTTCTCTAAAAAGCTAGCTGCTACTCGTGGTATTGCTACTGTGCCATATCCAACGGGTCTAGTGCGCTTTAGCGTTGGTGGTTACATACAAGGTTCTGACAATTCACTCAAGCAATTTGCTGCCGAGATACGTGATGCAATCACTATCTACTGCAAATATTGGGCTATCTTTGTAGAGCAAAGAGCACTGAAAGCAAATGCTGAGATTGAGAGTGCAGACATAATCGAGTCTATCCTAAAGGTAGATAGCGACAGCGATTTCATCGATGCTATCTCTAAAGATTATGAGCACTCAAAAGGTTTCAAAAAGGATAAGTCGCCTTCGCTACACATTAGCGATGTGCGTTCGTTATACCACGTTGCAGCCGAAAAGAGCGGTGTATCTATCACAACAATTGGCCGTAGCCCTAACTCGGTGTTTGAGCTACATGGCGACCTTATTGGTTCGTGTGCCGATGTTGAGCAGTTTATCCGTAGCAGTGCTTTCACAAAGATATATGAGAGCCTACTGCCACAGGTATGCAAGCAAATTCCTGCTATCAAAGATCTAGATTTTAATACTGTTAGCTCTCGCTACAACAAGTCTATGATCCTTAAATACATCATCAACAAGAAAGGTTTCCAGCCTAACCACAATGTTTTGGACGATCCAGAGCAGATGAACGTTATGCGTGAGATCTTAATTGAGATGGAGCACCTGCTATTCTCAGACAGCAAAATGAAGATTCTTGCAATCGATGCTACTGGTAATAGCGATCTTGACAAAGCTAGGCTAGAGGGTATTAACTCTATCATTAAGCGTTATATCAGAGAGATCCTACTTCACTTTAACCTACCATTTGCAAAGGATAGCCTAGAGCCATCTCGCCGCGAGATTATTCGTGCTACTGGTAAGCTATTCGAAGAGGTTACGGGTATCAAGCTATCGTCTCTTAATCTTGATGTGTGGATTGATGAGTATTTGCGCAAGCTACGTCAACACCCAGAATTTGCTAATATTCAAATCTCTAGCAGACTTATAGGTTATATTAGCGATGCTATTTATGCGGGTATGGATCAAAACGAGGAGTTAACAGACAAGATTACATTCCTATATTTAGCAAACAACGAAAACTCGTTCCAAAACCACCTATGTCGCAAACTTCGCTACCTATCAGAAGAGATAGAGAAGTGCAAGAAGACCGATGTTAAGATGCTAATCGAGGAGTTTGTAACGGGCATTATGCCAATGCAACTTGCCGAGGCTAGCAACTACATTCAGCGCAAGCGTGATATCAAGGTAGACGAGAGCGATGTTTATGCAATCTCTTGTAGAGTTGTTCGTTTCTACCTAGGGCTAATCGAGCGCACAAAAGGCACCGATTATTATAGCAAATATGCACACACACTAGTTCGTATAGTTGAGCGTAGCTTCCGTCCACAAAACTCATCGGTTAACGAGATGGTACAGCACGGAATCTCTATCTACAAAGATTTTGAGATGGAGAACAAGGCTCTCGAGGATTATGATGGTGGTCGCATTAGCTGGATTAACGACGTAATGAAGAAGTGTGGTGTTATCTCTTCGGAGCAAACAGTTCAGCTACACACTCGCATTGTTACCGATGCTAAAAAGCGTGAGTATGCATTCCACAAAACCGATCGTGCAATCTCTAAAAAGGATGGTGTAGACGAAAAAGTATATAAAGCAGACTATATTAGCTATATCGATCCACTTCCTCGTTCACAGTTCTTTGAGGATCGTCTAGCACGTTTTGTAGCAAATATGGACGCTGGTGACTATCGTTGTAAGATTGTTAAGCACGGTATTGTTAAGGAGCTTGTAATCTTCCAAAAAGGTTATATGAAGTACCTAACCGACTGTTACCGTCTTTTCTATACCGAAGATATTTCGCTATCAGATATTAAGAACTTTGTGCCAGACGTAATTAGCCTACTGGGTGCTCCAGAGAAAGTAATTTCGTTCCCACAAATTGGTTACTTCGATATTAAAGGTCCAAACGGTGGTATCAAAACTATTGTTACCCCTCTTAAGAGCGAGGCAGACTACTTTGGATGTGTTAAGAAAACACGTCTAACTATCATCAACGAAAAGGTAAAAGAGATGGGTGGTGTTCCACGTCACGGTTCTCTGTTCCTAGTTGAGGAGAACGATGGTAGCGTCTTTGTAATTGAGATTAACGGTGATAGTGGTGTTGGTAAGAGTGAGATGATTGCTGCCTTCATCCTAAAATGGATGCGTAATAACCTAGAGGGTATTCGCTCTGTGAAGATGATTGCTGGTGATATGTTCCACGAGTTCCAAGACGAAAAGGGTAATCTTTACACTATTGGTACCGAGGTGGGCGACTTCTCTCGTACAACCGACTTTGACCCCGATTATATTAAGTACTACAAGTACCTATTCGAGACAAGTGCCGACAGTAACGTAACGGACCTTAACTCTCGTAGTACAGTTAGTGGTATGTGTGACATTACAATGCCATACAAAGTAGATATTATGCTAACTGCTAGCAACTACTCTAAGGGCGAGGCAGGTATTACACGTGCCGATAATCCAGAGACTCTACTAATGTACGTAGATGCACACGGTGAGCGCAAAGAGAAGGCTACAAGTAGCGATGGTCCTAACTTTAGCTGTACCCTTAAGCGTTACACTGCCGATGCAAACATTGTAGACTTGATTGCTCGCCATGGTAACTACCTTGACGATATTCTTGACTGGCACTATGAGCCTGCAACGAAGAACTACTTCCTTGCATCGTCTTACAAGCAGCTAGACAAGATCGACATTACCGAGGTTGTTAAGCAAATCTTTGTAGGCAAAGCATTTGTTAAGGATGGTGTTGAGTATACAATTAACGATGTTAGCTTTGATATGATCTCAAACCGCTTCCTAGCAGATTCGAGCTATGTTGATGGCGAGAACCTATCGTCTAAGGAGATTATCCTAGATCGTCGTATCTTTAGCTACATTTTCGATGCACTTGCATCTACACCGGGTGGTCAGCCATTCATCTCAGAGGTAGATCAGCTAGACAACGTTAAGACGCTAGTTGCTTGCCTAAAAGGTGGTAAAGATGGCAAAGGCGAGGCACGCAAGATTCAGTGTGGTATTCTTTCTACCGAGATTGGTAAGAAAGGACGTGAGATCACTGGTCCACAAAAAGCGGCAGCCGGTCTTAAGCAACTTATCCAAGAGGTGCGTGTAGGTAAGAAAGAGATTAACGAGGGCAAATTGCTTGTTAAGAAACTTATCAACGAGAAGTACAACCACATCTTCAAGGGCGAAATGAACTCGATGGAGATTTGGAGATATAACTTCTACCTATACCAGCTAGAGAATATGCGTAAAGCAGATCTTCGCCGTATGGACGACAGAGATGTTAAGATTGATATTACAAACCTAGTGAACTTTACACCATGTCCAAAAGACAAAGTATTTAGTCCACTACTTGTTAATCCAAATCTAAACGTTGAGCTTACTAGCTTCTCGGAGACTTTCGAAGAGCTAATGAGTCTACCTAACTACTCATATTTTGCAGCAGAGTTTGCGGTGCACGCTCCAGAGCTATATGTGGCGACAGGTTACAGCGAAGAGACTAACATTAACAACATGATTGTTCAGCTTCTTCTTATGGAGGGCTATGTTTCTACCGATGACCTAGCTCGTGGTACAGTAATCGAGAAGGTTAATCGTGAAACTATTGCAGCAGCTAAATATGCTGTGGTTCAGTTCCTAAATTCTAGTGCAAAAGCGGCTGCGCCAGTAGTAGCAGCTCCTGCAGTTGAGCCTAGCGAGCCTAAGCGTCCTGCTAAGCCAAAGAGCATTAAGGAGTAATCACACCTTGTAAATACAATAAAGAGTCTGTTTCGAATTTTCGAGACAGACTCTTTTTGTTTTAATGCTAATATATTCTAACAATTTATTAACTTTATAGTCTACTATTAACAGATTAGATTTATGAATATAAATAGGATATTAAAAAGTAGCTGGGTGAGGGAATCGCTATGGGCTAGAGAACGAGCAGACAATGTACATGGTTTGAGGTTGGTTGCCGAGCTAGATTTACCACCATCGGCATCGTTATATATTGTGGGCGAAGGTGTGCAGCTAGGGGCATGGCAGCCAATGTGTGGCGTTAGGCTACTGTGCGATGGCTTGCCCAAGTGGTACTTGCCTGCAAGTGTCGAAATAGATGCAGGGCAGGAGTATAAGCTAGTGGTAATCGATGGCGATAAAGTTGTTTGGGAGAGTGGCGAAAATCGTGTGTGGTCTACTGCTACCGAGCCTTTGGTCTTTAGAGGTGAACTTAGCTATACCCCACGTGTTGGAGGTGTGGCAATTCCGCTGTTTTCTATCCGTAGCTCACAAAGCGAGGGTATTGGTGACTATCCATCGCTAGGCGAATTTGCACATTGGTCGGCATCCTGTGGTTTGTCTGTGGTGCAAATACTGCCTATAAACGACACTACTGCTACACATACGTGGCGAGATTCCTACCCCTATAATGCCATTTCGGTTTATGCACTACATCCAATATATTTGCGTATTTCACACATCGACCCAAGTGTTGATACATCGCAATTGCGTGCGCTCGATAAGCTGTGTGACGTAGACTATGATAGTGTCGATAGCCTAAAATGGGCACTATTTCGTGACATCTATTCACGGTTAGGAAGCGAAACTTTGCAGTCTCCCCAGTACCAAGCGTTTTATCAAGATAACCGTTTTTGGCTCGATAGCTATGCTGCATTTTCTCTTTTGAGAGATAAGTACAACACCCCTCACCATAGTTTGTGGGGCGAGCACAGTAGCTATTCTGCCGAGCTTTTGACACAAGTGTTAACACAATATAGCTATGAGGCTGGTTTGTACTATTTCTTGCAATTTCATGCCCATAAACAGCTGTCGGCAGCACGTGTTCAGGCACAAAAAGTGAGGGTGTCGCTAAAAGGCGATATTCCCATTGGTGTAAGCCCAAGTAGTGTAGATGTGTGGGTTGAGCCTGCCAACTATAACCTCTTGCAGCAGGCAGGTGCACCGCCCGATGACTTTGCCGAGGATGGTCAAAATTGGGGGTTCCCAACCTATAATTGGGACTACATGGCAAAGAGTAATTATAGCTGGTGGAACAAGCGATTTGCCAAGATGGCAGACTATTTCGACATCTATCGCATCGATCATATATTGGGTTTCTTTAGAATTTGGGAGATACCCAAGCCACATCGTAGCGGCTTGCTGGGGCACTTCTATCCTGCTTTGCCACTCACCTGCCAAGAGCTAAGCGAGCGTGGGCTACCAATGGACGAGAGTTTATATTTGGGTAGTAGCGATGACGATCTCAATAGGTTATTTGTGAGAGATCATAGCGATCCTGCTTGTTTCCACCCACGCATCAGGGCGCAGCATACTCAGGTGTATAAGGATGTTTTAAACGAGGAGAACCGTGCAAAATATGATGCTATTTATGATGATTACTTCTATCATAGGCACAACGAATTTTGGGCTGCCGAAGCAATGCGCAAGCTCCCTGCTTTGGTTGATGCCACTGCCATGTTACCATGTGCCGAAGATTTGGGTATGATACCTGCCTCGGTGCCTCATGTGATGGAGCAAATGGGTTTGCTATCGCTCGAAATAGAGCGTATGCCCAAGGGTTATGGTGTTGAGTTTGGTGATACTCAGTCATATCCCTATATGAGTGTTGCTGCTACTTCTACTCACGATATGAGTACTATTCGTGGTTGGTGGCGTGAGTGTAGCGACACTACACAAAGGTATTTTAATGGGGTGTTGGGTGTTTGTGGTGATGCACCAGCCGATGCTAGTGCTGCAATTTGTCGCATGGTGGTTGCTCGACATTTTGATGCGCCATCAATGGCGGTTATTTTGCCTTTGCAAGACTTGCTTGCTATGAGTGATGAATTGCGAAATGACGATGTTGATAGTGAGAGGATAAATGTTCCTGCCGATAGTGATAATTACTGGAAGTGGCGAATGCACTTGGGAATTGATGCGCTTGAGGGTAGTGTGGAGTTTAATAATGATTTGATGGCTTTGGTGAGG
>CAYJIL010000009.1:0-37449 GCA_964370235.1 uncultured Rikenellaceae bacterium
CGAAATCACCCTAGAGGCAACAGCAAAAGGGCTAAAGAAAGGTGTGATAAAAATAACTACCAAGTAGTAGTATAATGGTATAAAAACTAGGGCTGAATTCCGATGAATTGGAATTCAGCCCTTTAGTTTTTTTAGTGGTGCTATATCAAATTATGCAATTTGTGTAGCCTCTGTAACTGTGAATGACTCAACAGCACCCTCGCTAGCTGCCATGTAAGCCTTAATATGGCTAGTTGCCATGTGTGCTTGCCACTGCTCATAGCTAGCCCAGTTCTCTATAAAAATAAAGCAGTTCTCGTTTTTGTTGTCAACGTGTAGGTCGTAGTTAATGCAACCATCTTCGGCACGAGTTGGCTCAATTAGCTTTAGAAGCTCCTCTTTAATAAACTCTCTTTTGCCCTCTTTAGCCTCAATAGTGGCTACTAGTGTTAATTTTTTGTTCTCCATTTTTCTAACTCTTTTTAGATTATTTGAATCGTAGAATTTCGTCTACCTCTTTGCGTGGTGTTGGAACAGCGTGCTCGCCATCTTCGATACCATATACAATTACCGATGCCACAGTCTCCTCTTGTGGTAGGTCTATGATTTGTGCAATAGCATCAGAGTCGATTACACCAAAAATGCAAGTGCCTACACCCTTGGCGTGAGCTGCTAGACAAAATGTTTGGCAAGCAATACCTGCATCGAACATCTCCCAGCTAACATCTACTTTTTCTTCGATGCTATATTGGTCGAGTTTGCCACTTTTGCCCTTAACAAAGCTAAGTACAGCAACGCCCTTGGCTGCTTGTAGGGTCTTTATGTTGTATGTAAAACCCTTGACACCTTTGGCTGCTATCTTCTCAATTAGCTGCTCATCGTCAATGAGGGTATATCTTGCAACTTGGTAATTTGCCCACGATGGAGCCCAGCGGCTAAGATCAATTATCTCTCGCATTAATTCTCTACAGACTTTTTCGTCCTTAAATTTGCGCACACTACGGCGCTGCGTAATCATCTCTAAAGCATCCATTTCTTTTGTGTTGTTAATTGTTTATACTTGAAAGTGGGGTAATTGTAGCCCACATAGCTACAAAGTTAATCTCTTTTTTGATCTATCAATACTTTGGTGGGTTTTTATTTGGTAAAGATGCAAACAAACCTTAATTTTGTGAACTGAATGATAAGTGTATGAATAGAGATAGGGATTATAGTATAGATAGCGAACGCCTAGCACGTTATGCAAAAGCGCTTGCACACCCAGCAAGGGTAACAATAGTGTTATTTCTCCTAAAGCAAGATAGTTGCTTTTTTGGCGAAATTCAAAACGAGCTACCCATAGCTAAGGCAACCGTGTCTCAGCACCTAAAAGAGCTAAAAGAGGCAGGGTTAATTCAAGGAGAGATTGAGCCGCCCAAGGTGCGCTACTGTATATGTAAAGAAAACTGGCACGAGGCAAGAGCCTTGTTTGGTAATCTATTCTCGCACGAAATAGTAAAAGAAACATGCTGCTAATAGCTAGCAGCTACAAATTAAAATAATGATAGATATAAAAAATATTAGACTCTCGGCAGAAAATTATTACCGTAATGGCGATTTTTATTGCTCCGAAGCAGTAGTTAAATCGGTGTTAGAGGGTTTTGGTAAAGAAGTAAACCACGAGCTTATAGCCATGTCTTCGGGTTTTCCTGTTGGTATAGGTGGCGCAGGGTGCACCTGTGGGGCTGTTAGTGGTGGAGTGATGATGGTGGGTTACTTTTTTGGGCGCTCACAAGCTGGCTCGGGCGAAGTTGCCAAGGCAATGGAGCTTAGTAATGAATTATATAAAAAATTTGTTGCCAATAATAAATATACTTGTTGCCGTGCGTTAACTCGTGGCATGGAAAAAGGGTCGGCAGAGCACATGGCACAATGTGTGCGCTTTACGGGCGAAATAGCCGAGCACGTAGCCGAGCTAATTGCAGCAAACACAAATGAAAAATAGTGTGGCATAACAATCGAGGTATATCGATCGTTTATTAATCTTGATAGGAGTTAGTGAGTATGAATTTTGAAGGTATAATAGTAGGAATATCTACTTTTTTGATAATTGGCTTTTTTCATCCAGTGGTAGTAAAGGCCGAGTACTATTTGGGTACTAAGTGTTGGTGGATTTTTTTGCTGCTAGGTATTGCAGGTTCTGTATTGGCACTTATGTTAGATGATCTTTTGTATTCGTCTATTGCGGCGGTTTTTGCGTTCTCGTCGTTTTGGACAATAAAAGAGGTTTTTGAGCAAGAAGAGAGAGTAAAAAAGGGGTGGTTTCCTCGTAACCCCAAGCGCAAATATCCTTGGGATTAATACTCCTAGGGTAGACTATATTTGATAACATTACTAACCCCTATCTAATTATCGGTGTGATGATTGGATGGGGCGGTGTTTTTTTAGGTCATGATAATATATTAATTATTATCTTTGTAGCCTATTGCCCTTTATGTGTGGGCAGAATGAGTAATATACTATGGAAGAAATATTAGATAATGAATATAAATATGGCTTTGTCTCAGACATTGAGACCGAAGATATAGGCAAGGGTCTTAGCGAAGACGTTATTCGACTTATATCGGCCAAAAAGGAAGAGCCACAGTGGCTTACCGAATATAGGCTAAAGGCATATCGCCATTGGTTAACACTAGAAGAGCCGCAATGGGCTCACCTTAATCTACCAAAGGTAGATTTTCAGGATGTGATATACTATGCAGCTCCAAAACCAAAAAAAGAGCTATCGTCGCTAGATGAGGTAGACCCCGAGCTTCTTGCAACTTTTGAGAAATTGGGCGTGCCAATTCACGAGCAAAAAGTATTGGCAGGTGTTGCAGTAGATGCTGTAATTGACTCGGTGTCGGTTACTACCACCTTTAAAGAGACACTAGCCGAGCAGGGTATCATATTTTGCTCTTTCTCCGAAGCTGTAAAGGAGCATCCCGATTTAATTAAAAAATATATGGGGTCGGTTGTTCCTCATACCGATAATTTTTATGCAGCACTAAATAGTGCAGTATTCTCTGATGGTTCGTTTTGCTATATCCCCAAGGGTGTTGCTTGTCCAATGGAACTTTCTACCTATTTTAGGATTAACGCAAAGGGGACGGGGCAGTTTGAGCGCACGTTAATAGTTGCAGACGAGGGCTCGTCGGTGAGCTACCTAGAGGGTTGTACAGCACCAATTCGTGACGAAAACCAACTACATGCTGCCATAGTCGAAATTATTGTCGAGAAAGATGCATCGGTAAAATACTCTACCGTTCAAAACTGGTATGCAGGCGACAAAAACGGTGTTGGTGGTGTCCTTAACTACGTTACAAAGCGTGGTATTTGTAGGGGCGAGGGCTCAAAACTATTTTGGACACAAGTCGAGACAGGTTCTGCCGTAACATGGAAATATCCTAGCTGTATTTTGCTGGGCGATAACTCTTCGGCAGAGTTCTATTCGGTGGCTTTAACCAACAACTACCAAATGGCCGACACGGGTACTAAGATGATACATATTGGCAAGAACACACGTTCTAACATTGTGTCAAAAGGTATTTCGGCAGGTCGCAGCCATAATAGCTACCGAGGTTTGGTGCGCATAGGCGAAAAGGCCGTTGGGGCACGCAATTTTTCGCAGTGTGACTCAATGCTAATTGGCAAAGAGTGTGGAGCACACACATTCCCCTATGTCGATGTAAATAATAGCGAATCGATTGTCGAGCACGAGGCTACCACCTCAAAGATTGGCGAAGATCAACTCTTCTACCTAAATCAGCGTGGTATCCCAACCGAAGAGGCTGTGGCAATGATCGTAAATGGATATGCCAAGGAGGTGCTAAACAAACTTCCGATGGAATTTGCCGTAGAGGCACAAAAGCTACTATCTATCTCGTTGGAGGGTAGTGTAGGTTAACAACAGTTTTTAAGAAAAAGAGTTATGTTAGAGATAAAAGATTTATGTGCAGAGGTTGAAGGAATGCAAATTCTAAAAGGAATCAACCTATCTGTTAAAAAAGGCGAAGTTCACGCCATTATGGGACCAAACGGTAGTGGTAAAAGTACACTTTCGTCGGTGCTTGCTGGCAAAAGCAAATATACTGTTACTGGCGGTAGTGTAAGTTTCGAGGGCAAAGACCTACTAGAAATGAGCATCGAAGAGCGTGCTCTCGAAGGGCTTTTCTTGGGCTTTCAGTACCCAGTCGAGATTCCGGGTGTAAGCATGGCTAATTTCATGAAGCTAGCTATGGCACAAAAATATAAGCACATGGGCAAAGAGCCACTAACATCGTCAGCGTTTCTAAAGATGATGAGAGAGAAGGCTGCCATTGTTGAGCTAGATGCAAAGCTAGTTAGCCGTAGTGTTAACGAGGGTTTCTCGGGTGGTGAAAAAAAGCGTAACGATATTTTTCAAATGGCTATGCTTGAGCCCAAGCTAGCTATACTCGATGAGACCGATAGTGGTCTAGACATTGACGCACTTAGAATCGTAGCGGGCGGTGTTACAGCGCTACGCACTCCAGAGAATGCAACAATCGTTATTACACACTACCAAAGGCTGCTAGATTATATTGTACCCGACAAAGTACACGTGCTGTACAAGGGTAGAATCATTCATTCGGCAGGCAAAGAGCTTGCTCTTGAGCTAGAAGAACGTGGCTATGATTGGCTAATAAAAGATTACGAAGATGGAAAGTAGTGCTCTAGAGAGGGTAAAGCCTCTTTTTGTAGAGGGTGATGTAGCCAGTGTAGCTATGTGCGCTTTAGAGAGCGAGGGCATTGTTACAAGGAGCGAAGATTACCGTTTTACCAAACCTGCTGATCTAATACTAGAGCAGGGTCTTGTTATCGAGAATACGGTTGTCGAAACAGCAGCTGGCGAGGGTGTAGTTGTGGCAAGTTTTTCGGAATTTGCACAAAGCCACGCCAATATATTTGCTAGCCACTACTCAAAGCTAACATCTTCGCTTTATGGTAAGGAGCAAATAGTGAGCAAGTATAGCCAAAAGAACAACGTGAACGGTAGCTTGTTTGCTCTTAGCGATGCAACCTCTAGCGATGGTGTGGTAATTTACCTATCAAAGGGAGCTAGCTTTAGCAGCGTGGTTTCGGTGGGTTCTCGCATGTTGGTTATCTTGGAGCAAGATGCTAAGTGTAACCTAACACTATCATACTCCGATAATCAAGAGGGTATTTTGTGCTCGTGTGTCGAAGTGTTTATGGCTATGGGTTCTAGGTTGTCGATGGTGCAAGATTTTCATGCACTCAAAGGCGCTTTCATAGGTTCTATGGTTGCATCGGTTGGTAAGGATGCTACATTCAAGAATATATCGTCGACACTCAATTGCGATAGAGTGCGCAACAACATAGTTGTAAACCTAGAGCAGTCGGGCTCACATGCCGATCTTTTGGGTGTTAACATTGCAAGTGGCGAGCAAGTGAGCGACCACTATACGCTAATTAACCATAATGCGGCTCACTGTACTAGCTTTGAGCTATATAAGAATATAATTTCGGACAAAGCAATTGTCTCTTTCCAAGGTAATATATATGTAAAGGCAGGTGCCGATGGTACCGATGCACAGCAGCTTAGTCGTAATTTGATTCTTAGCGATGGTGCAAAAGGTTACTCAAAACCACACCTAGAGATATATGCCGACGATGTAAAGTGTAGCCATGCAGCTACTACTGGGCAAATGGATTCGGAGGCTCTATTCTACATTATGCAGCGAGGTATATCGGAGCAAATTGCTCGCAGATTACAGATACTTGGCTTTGCAAATGACGTTATCGATAGGGTAGAGGACGAGAGTGCCAAAGAGCGAATTATAACATTCATTGAAGAGATACTATAATGAATATCGAGAAGATTAGGGCAGATTTCCCCATTCTTGCTACCACAGTGCATGGTAAACCGCTTGTCTATTTAGACAGCGGAGCAACAGCACAAAAGCCTCGTAGGGTGATAGATAAAATATCGGAGTTATACACAACACTTAACTCTAATATTCACCGTGGAGTGCACTACTTGAGTGGGCAAATGACGGCAGAGTATGAGCTTGCAAGAGAGCGAGTACGCTCTTTTGTAGGGGCTGAATCTACCCGTGAGGTAATCTTTACTAGTGGTGCAACAGCATCTATCAACCTTGTAGCATCGAGCTACGGTAGATCAAACATAGGCCAAGGAGACGAAATTATCGTCTCTCAAATGGAGCATCACTCCAACATTGTGCCTTGGCAGTTACTTGCTAGTAGTGTAGGCGCAAAGGTTGTTATGTTGCCTTTTGAGGATGATGGCGATATATCGATTGATCGCTTTAAGTCGCTACTAAATAATCGCACAAAGATGGTTGCTATAACGGCAGCCTCTAACGTCTTGGGTACTATGCCCGATTTAAAGCAAATTATCGAACTAAGCCATAGCGTAGGTGCTAAGGTGATGGTTGATGGTTGCCAAGGGGCGGTGCATGGCAATGTAAATGTGCGAGACTTAGATTGTGATTTCTATGCTTTTTCGGGGCACAAACTATATGCTCCAACAGGTATTGGGGTGTTGTATGGCAAAGAGGAGCTCCTTGATGCCATGCCGCCATATATGGGTGGTGGCGATATGGTGCATAGGGTTAGTTTCGAGAAAACCACCTATGCCGAACTACCGCTAAAATTCGAAGCAGGTACATCTAACTTTGTAGGCGCAATAGCACTAGGTGAGGCAATAGAGTATCTGGGGCAGTTTGATAGCCGTGAGCTAGTGGCACACGAGCAAGACTTGCTATGTTATGCCACAGAGCAACTGAGCCAAATCGATGGCTTAACAATATATGGAACGGCAAAGAGCAAGTGTTCGATTATTTCGTTTAACTTGGATGGCGTGCATCCGCTCGATGTGGGGATGATTCTCGACAAAATGGGTATAGCTGTGCGCACAGGTACACACTGTGCCGAGCCCATTATGCAGCGATTCGATGTTGTGGGTATGGTGCGTGCATCGTTTGCCATATATAACACACGTGCCGATGTAGATGCATTGGTAAAAGGTGTTGTTATGGCAGCTAATATGTTAAGATAATAGTTTTATAAATTATAGATTATGTTTATTGCAATAGAGGGGCTAGATGGAGCAGGCAAATCTACACAGGTTGCCAAGCTACGTGAGCTACTACAATCAAAGGGCATTGAGAGCGAATATCTTCACTTTCCGTGTTTTGATACACCAGTTTATGGTGAGCTAATAGCAAAATTTTTGAGAGGTGAGCTAGGCGATGTTGCTAGCGTTGACCCACAGCTAGTGGCACTTATATATGCTGGAGATCGCAACCTAATATCACCAAATATACGTGAGTGGTTGGCAGATGGTAAGTATGCTATAATCGACCGTTATGTCTACTCAAATATTGCATATCAATGTGCTAAAACATCTTCGGACAGCGAGTATGAGCAGTTGCGAGAGTGGATTTTAGACCTAGAGTACAACCACAATGGTATTGTGCGCCCAGATATAACACTATTCTTGAATGTACCTTTTGCCTTTACAAAAGCAAAACTATCACAAGAGCGTGTGGGCGACGATAGAGACTATCTACAAGGCAAAATAGATATTCACGAGGCTAGCCTATCTCTTCAGGAGAGGGTTCGCAATATCTATTTGCGTCAAGGGCAAGTAGACCCAACTTTTCGCATTATAGATTGCTCAGACAGCGAGGGTGGCATGGCATCGGCAGACGTTATATTTTCTCGAATAAGAGAGGTATTATCACTTTAATATGTTTACTTTGATATTCTCATCTTTGGCTCTTGTTGCAGTACTATACGTAATTTTTCGTTTAATAGTACCCATTAAACTACCTCGTCCTTGGCAGTTAGTGGCAATTATTGTGGCTGTGCTTGTGTGTTCTTCGCCAGCGGTTTTTATGAATGTAAGGTACATAAAAGCAGAGTGGGCCGATGTCTTAATCCCCATATCTAGCATTGGTGTTGCTGTTGCATCGTTTTTGTTTACCTACACAATCATAAAAGATTTGGTGTTGCTGTTTGGCTTTATAGTTAAAAAACTAAATAAAAGTAAAACAAGTGCACCACCAACAAGGGGGCTTTATAGTGCATACTTTGTTGTTGCTGCAACTATAATATCTACTGTTTTTGGTTATGTAAGATCGCAAAACCCAGTAGTGACACAGCTCTCGATAAAAGTAGATTCGCTACCAAGTGAGTTGGTTGGTTTGCGCATTATCCAAATATCAGACCTTCACATTACCAACTACACTACCGACAAGTGGATGGCAAAAGTGGTAGATGAGGTTAACTCGCTAAGGGGTGATTTGGTAGTTGTAACGGGCGACTTGAGCGATTTGAGGCTCCCCGATACCAACAATAAACTTGCACCTTTGTCGCAGCTAAAAGCCAAATATGGTAGCTATTTTGTGACAGGTAATCACGCCTACTATGGTGGACAGTCTCGTGAGTTGGTGGTAAAAATCGAGAATTTGTTTGTGACCTGCCTCGACAATAATAGCGTAATTATTCCACATAATGGCAAGAATATTTTGCTAGGCGGAGTAATCGACAACCAAGCCAGAGCATTTGGGCAAGCCGACCCTAACTTCGAAATGGCTATTTGGGGCGATTCTGTTGCCGACCTCTCTATTCTGCTTGCACACCAGCCACATAATATAACCGAGGCTAGCAAAGTGGGTTTCGATATTCAGTTATCGGGTCACACCCACAATGGTCAGTTTTTCCCTTGGAACTTTATAGTTGGTGCAGTGCAGGAGTATAGCAAAGGTTACTACAAAGTTGGTAACACCCACCTATACGTAAATCAGGGCACTGGATATTGGGGCATTCCAATGAAACTAGGTAGCACGCCCGAGATAACCGAAATAACGCTAACAAATTAACAGTGTACTAGCTAGTTTGGTAATAAATATGCTGAAATAATTAGTTATCTATATGAAAATAGATTAATTTAAGGTAGCTTTGTTGTGTTTATATACAACAAAGCTACCTTTTTTATTGAACAACATAATACAATATGACACCAAACTATCTAAAACACCCGAAGTTAAATTTAATGATGCTTGCCACAGTTTGTGGCGTTAATGTAGCCAATGCCCAAAATTCTGTTGACAAACCAAACGTTATACTCATAATGTGCGACGACCTTGGTTGGGGCGATGTAGGTTTTAACGGTAACAAAGTAATTAAGACACCCCACCTAGATAGAATGGCGGCGGATGGTTTGCAGCTCAATCGTTTTTATTCTGCTTGTGCTGTAAGTTCTCCAACTAGGTTTAGCTGCTTGACGGGGCGCAACCCGTTTCGTAGCGGGATTTTTGGTGCTAACGAAGGCATACTTCGTCCCGAAGAGATTACTATTACCGAGCTATTAAAAGATGAGGGATATAAAACGGGACACTTTGGCAAATGGCATTTAGGGACACTTACCCACACCCAAAGCGATGCAAATCGTGCAAGAGTAGGTAATATAAAGGAGTATAATCCACCTAGCCAGCACGGATATGATGTGGCATTTGTAACCGAAAGCAAAGTACCAACATGGGATCCAATGAAAGCTCCTGCAATTGAAAATGTACCAGCAACAGGTTGGAACTACATAAAAGAGGGCGAAGCATCCAAACCATATGGGACATATTATTGGGATATCGATGGTAACATGGTAACCGACAACCTAGGAGGGGATAATTCACGAGTAATAATGGATAGGGTTATTCCATTCATTGACGATAGTGACGAAAATCCGTTCTTTGCAGTAGTGTGGTTTCACACTCCCCACAAGCCATGTGTGGCAGGGCCCGAACATGCTGCTATGTATGAGCAATATAGTGAAGATTTTAAAAACTATGCAGGATGTGTTACGGCTATGGACGAGCAGATTGGTAGGCTTAGGAGTTTTCTCAAGGAGAAAGGCCTAGACGAAAACACCATGATATGGTTTTGTAGCGATAATGGCCCCGAGAACTGTGCCGAAAATGGCGGAGGAGTTACGGGTGGTTTCAAAGGACGCAAAAGAAGTTTATATGAGGGAGGAGTGCGAGTTCCTTCGCTTGTTGTGTGGCCAGCTGTTGTAAAACAAGGGCGCAAGAGCGATTTCCCGTCTGTTACAAACGACTATCTTCCGACAATAGCATCGGCGGTTGGTATTGCCAGCGAGAATTTAAAGTACAAAATAGATGGTATTAATCTAATGCCGCTACTAGAGGGGAATGTGAAAAAGCGTGACAAGGCAATAGTGTTGATTAATGCTGGGCAGGCAACCTATACCGATAACGACTATAAACTATATATTAAAAACGAAATACAAGAGCTTTATAACATTAAGAAAGACCCGTTTGAGCAAAACCCAATAACCGACCCTGCAATGCTAAACGACTATATCACAAAGCTAAAGAGTGAGATAGGCGACTATGAGCGTAGCTTCAAGGGCGAAGAGTATGGAACCGAATCATACACCAGAATGGGGCAAAACTGGGAACAGCAATCAAAAGTAGATTACTTGTCTGAGTAGTTATTGACTAGCAAACCAAAGTTGGCTTGGCGTTGTACAAATATGTGCAATAGTAATAGGCTACTACAAATCTTCACAGCGATTTGTAGTAGCCTATATTATATCACCCGATAGACTAAGCTATTGAATAGTGGCTTAATCTATTTTAATACTCTGCATGTATGCATCAAGTGGCCAAGGAGTAGGTATGCGCTCGGGTAGCTGTATCGAGTTTATTGCACAGTTTCCACGCATATGATCATCGAGGTAATGCACTAGCTTTTGGGCACGCTTTGTTTCTACCTCGAATAGATTGTTATTTTCGCCTATATCTTCGTTTAGATTGTATAGTTCGAAACGTTGATCGGCATGAAAGTAAATTAGTTTCCAGCCTTGCTTGATTATAGCCGAAGCAGGGCTTACTCCGCCATCGGCAAAATCGGGGCCATTAAAAATTCGCCCTTCAAAACGGTAGGGCGTGTAAAAGAACATAGAACGATTCTCGATATCTTTTGGTATTTTATTACCACTAAGTACTGGTACAAGGTTTTTCCCGTCTATGGTGTGTTGACTCGGAGCCTCGATGTTGGCTACTGCAAGAGTGGTAGCATATAAGTCTTCGATAATCACTGGAGCATCGCTCACTGCACCCTCTTCGAACTTACCTTTCCACCTAATTACGGCTGGTACACGTATGCCACCCTCGTATATCGAAGCCTTACCACTTCGGGCAGGGTAGTTAAAGTCATAGTCGCCATAGAGGCTTTTCTTCCCTCTCCATAGCACTCTACCACCGTTGTCGGAGTAGAAGATAAGCAGCGTATTATCATCGATATTGAGTTTTTCTAGTGTCTCCATTATCTGCCCCATACTGGCATCCATCCCAGTAATCATGCTGCCATACATTGCTTCGTCCTTACTTTCGCCCGGCTCGGTTTTATAGTGATGCATATATTTATCGTCGCCCTGAATTGGTGTATGAACTGCAAAATGTGCTAGATATAGAAAGAATGGCTGGTTGTCCTTTACAGCACTATTTATCTCTTCAATTGCTCTAAGGGTGAGTGCCTCGGTCAAATATTTGTCGCTACCATAATACTCCTCTAAGCCCACCATAACGTTACGCCCATGCTTTTTGGTTATGTTGGGATGGGTGTAGTCGTCTTTGGGGTAAAAGCTACCCGGCTGTCCGTGTTGCGAACCTGCAATATTAACATCAAAACCCAAATCATATGGGCTTGGCACATCGCTTTTATATTCGCTAAGGTGGAACTTACCACAGTGTATGGTTTTGTAGCCACTATTTTTGAATAGCTTTGGTAGTGCAGGGCGAGGGTCAAAAACCCTACCCGGTTCAATAAGTAGTGTTGAATCACTATTCACAGTTGGTTCGTAGTCGCCCGAAACACCATTACGAGCGCTATTTTGTCCCGACATTAAAGATGCTCTCGATGGAACACTCAATGCCTGAGCATGTGCGTTAGTGAGCATGACTCCCTCTTGTGCAAGGCGCTCTAGGTTTGGCGTTACATATCGGTGGTTGTATTTTGTCATTTCGCCAGCCATTGGTAGCGATGTGTCATTCCACCCCAAATCATCTACCAAAAAGATAATGACATTTGGTCTCTCGCTTGCTAGTAAGGCTGTTGCACTAGCACCTAATAAAACGGTTGTGGTTAAAAATTTCTTCATGTATGGCTTGTTATTTAAATTTGGTATAAGAGTAGTTAAATTTTATAATGTATTTCAATATATCTAACGTTTGATTTGCAAAATATTCACCCTATGGGCACTATTGCAGGTAGGCTAGTCTGTATATTCTTTAGCTCACTTTTGCCGAAGTGAGCGTAGGTTAACAAAAATACAAATTTATTCTAGTTTTAGCATAATGTTCTTATGTTTTATGCTATTATATACAATAGGGTGTCTCGAATCAAATCGAAACACCCTATTGTGTTGGTATTTATAAGTTAAATCTAAAATCTTTTTGTATAAAAATGACAGTATGGCTGGGTACCTTTCTTTTCGTAGTAATCTTGGTGGTAGCCCTCGGCATTATAAAACGTTGTAGCCTCTATTAGCTTTGTTGCAACCTTATAACCCTTTTCTTCGAGTTGGTTTATAAGCTCCTGTGCATCCTCTTTTTGGCTATCGCTATTATAGAATATTGCCGATAGGTATTGCGAACCAAGGTCGGGGCCTTGGCCATCTGTTTGCTCGGGATCGTGTATCTCGAAGAATAATTTTGTTAGTGTTTGATAGTCCACCTTTTGTGGATCATACGTCACCTTTACTGCCTCGTAGTGGCCAGTGGTTTTTGAACATACTTGTTCGTATGTTGGGTTGTCGACCGTGCCACCAATATAGCCCGATACAACACTCTCTACTCCTTTTTGGCTCTGCATAAGGTGTTCGACACCCCAAAAACATCCGCCTGCAAATATTGCTTCGGCCAACTGTGGCTTGCTTGTTTCTCTATCCATTTTTCCTCGTTTTTGTCCTATGCAGGAGCTAGTTGCAATAACTAGCAACACTGCCAATACTAAATATTTCATAAGCAAAGTTATAATTTAATTTCTTATTTAAAACGTTGCCCACTATTAATTTATTCTATCTAATTAATGGTGGGGGCTATTGATTTTGTGAATGCAAATATTGAATCTGTTAAGTAAATGTGAGTAATAGTAAGAAAGTGTAGGTAAATAGTAATATTATTTATTTAATCTTTAATTGTAATGTGCTATTTTTGTGGTCTATTATAAACAATCAATTAAATAATTTGAAAATGTATAAGAGTATTTTATTATCAGCTTTACTATCTGCTCCATTAATTGCTAGTGCACAGTGTGGTAAAGGTTGTTGCAAGAAAAAGGTCGATATGCCTACATTAATGCACAAGGTAGATTCGATGGCTCACAGAGTAGTGGCAACAGGTTTTAATGCTGGTGATGGTTATGGCGAAGTGTGGATTCGTGACTACAACACATTCATTGAGCTAAGTATGGATGTTATGAGTGACGAGGCTATTCGCACCAACCTTAATACTTTCTTCCATTTTCAAGGGCCCGAGGGCGACATAGTAGATGGTTTCTTGCCAATTGAGAAAGCCCAGCTAAATGTTCCCGGAGGTTATGACTATCGCCATAGCGCAACAGACAAAAAGCACGTAGCAAACAAAAATACGGTTGAGACCGATCACGAAACTTCGCTAGTTCAGGCAGTATATCGCTATGTAACAAAAAGCGGTAATAAATCCTACCTAAAAGAAAAAGTGGCAGGAAAGAGCGTTCTCGATAGGCTAGAGTGGTCGCTTGATTGGCTGTATGAGCACAAGTATAACAGCCAATATGGGCTAATTATTGGTGCTACTACGGCAGACTGGGGCGATGTTCAGCCCGAGCACCCTTGGGGAGTAGTGATTGACGAAGACTCTCACATGGCAATCGATATATATGATAATGCAATGTTGATAATCGCTATCAATAACTTTATCGAACTAGCTGACGACAAAAAAATGACAGCTAAATGGGCTCCCAAGGCTCAGGAGCTAAAGGATAATATCCGCAAGCATTTGTGGGATGCAAAGAACCAAAAGTTTATTCCACACATATATTTGGATGGTTCGCCATTCCCCGATACTTTTGACGAGAACGAGATCTACTACCATGGTGGTACGGCAGTTGCTATTCAGGCAGGTGTCCTAACTCCACAAGAGGTGAGGGTATCATACGAAAAGATGGTTGAGAACGTTAAAAAAGCGCATGCTCAAACAATTGGTCTAACTATGTATCCAACATATCCTGCTGGTTATTACGAGAATAAGGGTATGTATCCATATGGTTACCAAAATGGTGGTGACTGGACATGGTTTGGTGCTCGCATGATTAACGGTATGCTCAAGTACGATATGGCAAAGGAGGCTGCACGTGAGCTTCGCCCAATGCTAGAGCGTATAATCGATAATAACGGTTTTTATGAGTGGTACACTCCAGCTGGTGAGCCAATGGGTTCGGGTACTTTCCGTGGTGAGGCAGGTGTGTTATACTCGGCAATAAATGAATTAAAGGCGTGGGAAGAGCGCAATAAATAGTCTACTCTTTTATTATAGAGGGGTTAGTGTTAGTTAATAGTGTGGTTAGAGCCTCGGGTCTGTTTTGATCCGAGGCTCTACAATTAATATAGATCGGTTAAATGTAAATTGTACGCAGTACAAGCTATTGCAACAACCAAATTTTAGTATATATTTGCCTACGATTAACCAAAATAAAATAGTGATATGAAGAAATTATTGACAGGATTGGCAGCAATGCTAATGAGTGTAGCAGTGGCTTTTGGGGCACAGAATCAAGAACAAGAACAACCAATTGACAACAGCGATAAGCTAGCAGTTATGTTTGTGAGTGATGACCCAATGGTGGGTGAGCGAGTAGCGTTTATGTACACCGTGAATGCAAAGCGTCAAGGTTGGTTTGACGATGTAGTGTTTATTATTTGGGGGCCATCGGCTAAGCTAGTTGGCGAGAATATTAAAATGCAGGAGCAAGTTAAAGAGTTGATTAAAGCAGGGGTTAGAGTAGAAGCTTGCAAAGCGTGCTCCGATGCTTATGAGACATCGGACGAGCTGGTTGAAATAGGTGTCGATGTTAAGTATATGGGAAAACCATTGACACAGTACCTTAAATCGGACTATAAAGTCCTAACATTTTAGCAAATAAAAGACGGTAGTCACTCTTTACGCCTTAATTCACTTACTGTGAAGGTAAAGAGTGACTACCGTCTTTTATATCAATTACAATAAATTATTCGCCTACCGAAATTTCATCGCTCAACTCGTTAACATCGTCGCTTTGATATGGGAAGTAGGCCTTTAGCCTTTCTCCAACAGACTCTAGCGCAGTAGAAATTCCTTCTACAATTTTGCCAGCACCAAAATCATTAACCATCACTTCGATGGTAGAGTTCCAAAAGCCCTCTTCAACGGCTTTGTTTATCCCCTCATCGCCAATTATGGCAACCTTGCGGCTCTCCATAGCAATATAAAGCAACACTCCATTGCGCTGCTCGGTACGATCCATTTTTAGTTTTGTAAACAGCTCAACACCTCGCTTGTAGGGGTTGCCCTTGCACACCGAGTCGATATGTAAGCGCACCTCTGCCGAAGAGTTTTTCTCTGCTGCAACAATTGCATCAACCATTGCTTGTTGCTGGTCTGCTGTAAAATATTTATCTAATAGCTTTGCCATAACTCATCTATTTAATATTCAATAACTCTTTTGCTTGATCCATCGCTGCCTCGGTAACAGTGCTACCGCTCAACATGGCTGCAATTTGCTCGATGCGCTGCGCTTGGTCTAGCTTAATAATGCGAGTGCGAGTAGCATCGCCGTGCTCCTTATACACATAAAAATGGTGGTCGCCCTTGGCTGCTACCTGTGGCAAGTGGGTAATGTTAATAATTTGCATAACCGACGAAAGATCGACAATTATACTACCCATTGCATCGGCAACTCGACCCGATACACCTGTGTCTATCTCATCAAAAATGATGGTAGGCAGATTCATGTGCGAGGCAACAAGCGACTTGAGAGTTAGCATCAATCGTGACATCTCGCCACCAGATATTTTGGATATTGGTGCTAGTGGTGCTCCTCGGTTTGCCGAGAAACTAAACACTACACTATCGGCTCCACTACGATTTAGTTTTGCTAGTGGCTCAACATTAATTGCCATAGCCGATGACTCCATGCCTAGTAGAGCTAGATTCTCGACAACGTTTTTGCAAATTTTGCCAGTAACCATGTTACGTTTTTTTGTAACAATTGCTGCTAGCTTTTGTGCCTTGCTTTCGAGCTTTTGCAATCTTGCTTGCTGCTGCTCGATTTGCTCGCTGCTATTGTCGATGATAGATAGCTTTTGTGCTAGCTCTTGCCCAAATGCTATCAACTCCTCGACCGATTGCAGGTGGTATTTTTGTTGTAGAGTATATATGCGATCGAGCCTAGTTTCAACTTGTTCTAGCTGTGCTGGGTCGTCCGATATATTATCACATATCATAGATAGCTCACGGTCTATGTCCTTTACCTCGAATAGAGCAGATTCAACCCTTGTGGCTAGCTCTGATAGCTCGGGCGAGAAATCGGCAAACTTAGCCAAGTCGTTTGATATGCTCTTTAGTGATGATATAATAGAGCTATCGTTTTGGCTAAACATATCGCATGCACAGTAGATAGTACTCTTTATAGACGCACTATTGCTGAGTACCTTTTGTTGGCTCTCTAGCTCGGCTTGTTCGCTTGCCACTAGGCCTGCATCGGCAATCTCACCATACTGATGTCGCAAAAACTCCTCTTCTCGGCAGCTATCATGATATGCTTTTTCTAGTGCCGATAGCTCTTTGGCTGCCTCTACCATATTGTCATAAACACTTTGGTAGGCAAGCAAATCGTCACCTGCGCCCGATATGCTATCAAGCACAGCCATTTGGAATGACTGGCTATCGAGCATACGGCTCTGGTTTTGTGAGTGTATATCGATAAGCTTTTCGCTCAGCAAACGAACAGTTGTTTGGTTTACGGGCAAATCGTTAACAAAGAGACGGCTTTTTGATGGTGTTATAACTCGACGCAAAGTTGTGTGTGCTTGATGTTCGAGATCGTGCTCATCAAAAAAATGTTGTAGGTCATAAGCTGCAATATCGAACACGCCCTCGATAACACAAGAGCTAGCCCCCTCCATAATAGCCGAGCTATCGCTCTTTGCCCCCATTAGTAGGGCAATAGCACCAAGCAGAATACTCTTACCTGCACCCGTTTCGCCGGTTATGATATTCAAACCCGACTCAAACTCTAAATCGAGCCTATCAATAAGCACGTAGTTCTCGATATGGAGACTCTTTATCATAGCTTAGATCCTATTTGAGTTATAATGTCACGTGCAACTTCGGCCTTGCTCTTTTGCTCATACTCTTGTTGTGAGCCGTCACGGTGAAATATTGTAACCTTATTTTCTGCCGTGCCAAAGCAACAGCCTTTATCTTTTAGCGAGTTTAGCACAATCATATCTAGCCCCTTGCGCTCTAGCTTAGATAGCGCATTTGCAACCTCGTTGTCGCTCTCTAGCGCAAAACCTACTACCATTTGATTCTCTTGCTTTGCGGCCGAAATTGCTGCTGCAATGTCGGGATTTTTAACAAGCTCTAGGGTGATTGTCTCGCCCGAGGTTTCTTTTTTGATTTTGGTATTTGCTTGCTCACGAGTGCGATAGTCTGCCACAGCCGCTGCCATAATAACTACATCGCTCGATGGCAAAAGTTGCATTGCTGCACCATGCATATCTAGTGCGCTAAGTGCTTCTACTTCGCTTACACCGGGTAGTGAACCAATAAGCGATTTGTCGACACTTGCCCTAATTATAGTAACACGTGCACCTGCCATTTTTGCTGCATGAGCCAAGGCATAGCCCATTTGACCCGACGAGTGGTTGCTAATATAACGTACTGGGTCGATGTGTTCAACTGTGCCACCCACGCTTATTACAACGTGTTTGCCAGCCAACGATTGCTCGGTAGCTTTGCGCTCAAAGTAGTTTGCTAAATATTTTGCAATCTCTTCGGGCTCTTCCATACGCCCTTTGCCCTCTAAGCCACTAGCCAAAAAGCCACTCTGTGGTTCGATTATCTCGACTCCATCGCTCGATAGAGTCTCTAGGTTGCGTTTGGTTGTTATGTGTGCATACATATCTAGGTCCATAGCAGGCGACACAAAGACAGGGCACCTAGCCGAAAGATATGTAGTAAGTAACAGATTATCGGCAACTCCCGTAGCCATTTTGGCTAGCGTGTTTGCCGAGGCTGGTGCAATGACATAGGCATCGGCCCACTCGCCTAGCGATATGTGGCTGTTCCAATCACCATTCTCGGGATTAAAAAAATCAACCAATATTGGGCCACGAGCTAACGTAGCCATAGTTAGTGGAGTGATAAACTCCTTTGCCATAGGTGTCATAACGACTTTAACCTGTGCTCCAGCTTTGCATAAGGCTCTAACAAGTATAGCAGCCTTGTAGGCTGCTATACTTGCAGTTACACCTAATAATATTCTTTTCCCTTTAAGCATAACTTTATAAATTTTATCGTTAGAGACGACCCATATATAATCTGGGACGCTCTAGTAAGTAGTAATATACTCTACTCTTGGCTCTTTGCAGATTTTCTTGCGACAGTGAACTCACCCTCCAAGAACTCCTCAGTAGCCACTAGTACAGGCTTAGGTAGACGCTCATAATATTTAGAGATCTCGATTTGCTCACGATTCTCAAAAGTCTCTTCAAGGTTATCGGTTACGTTCGAAAACTCTGTTAGCTTGCGAGTAAGCTCTTGCTTAATCTCCGAGCCAATTTGGTTAGCACGCTTAGCAATTAGTACAACCGATTCGTAAATGTTGTCTGAAGGAGTTTCAAAGTCCTTTAGGTTACGAGTGGTAGTGTTTGTTGGAATAGTGCTCTTTTTAATGTCCATCTTCGTTCTATTTATATTTATTTACTCTTAATCTTCTTTGGTTACCACAACTTCGTTTTCTTGTTGTGATTCTTTCTCTTTGCGAGACTTTCGAGACTCTTTCTCTACTTTGCCTAGCTCTGGAATTAGGCCTTGCTCACGCATTGCTTTCTCTTCTAGCTCTTTAATTTGTGCCTCTTGTCTTGCAATGCTATCTTGTGTGTGCCCTTTATATCCCTTGCGACTTGCACGGCGCTTGCTACGCTCAATTAGCTTGTCTCCCTCGATTTGTGCCTCTTCTTTTGTTAGTTTACCAGATGCAACCTTATCGCTTAGCTCAACATATTTTTTGCTACCTTTAACAGTTTTTTTGTCTGATAAATCTAGCTCTTTTGCAACATCCTCAATGGCATCAAAACCTTTTGCTAGGCTTTGGGCATTGTTGTACATTTTTGTAGCCTCGTTCATGTATTCGCTCTCTGGAAACTGAGACGAGAATGTAAGATATGCATCTATTGTGTTATAGTAACGCTCACGCTGCTTTGTCTCTACCGACGAGCGTGCATACTCATAATTTGCTTTTACAAGTAGGTATTGAATACGCTCTTTTGTATCGATAGATGGGTACTCTTTTAGTACATTCTTAAACTCGGTAATAGCCGAGTTATAGTAACCAATATCGTAATAGTTTTTGGCAACCAAAAATGCTTTGGTGTATAGCCTATCGCTTAGCTCCTCTTTTAGCTCTAAACAAGTTTGAACCTTGGGGTTGTCGCTATATCTAGCAATATACTCATCAAATGCAGATATTGCAATGTGTGTATATGTTTGGTCTAGTTCTGGATTTGGAGCAACCTCGTAGTTACTCATAGCATACAAATACTCTGCCTCTTCGGCAAATGGGCTACGAGTATATGCCTTGCGAAACTCATCTAGGGCAGCTGCCGAAATAATGTAGTTTCCTTGGCGATAGTAACTCTTGGCTGTATAGAATTTAATAGTATCTATCTTATCGGTACCCGAGAAAATAGGTGCAATATCTTCAAACATTGATATAGCCTTATTATCTTTTCTTAACTGATAGAGCTCCAATGCGTATCTATATTTGGCCTCATGATCTCTACTTTTACGCATCTTTTCGTATGGACCACACGAAGCGATTGACAATCCTAAAACAGCTGACAGACAGATAGTTCTTAATCTCATTCTAAACATTAATTTTTAACTTAAGAGGGCAAAACCACAACATAATTGCGTAGCTATACCTTCTCCCTAAACGGCAAATATAATACTTTTATCATTAATATGTATCCCCAAATACAACTTTTATCTATTAAACTTATAAATACGCATTTATGCTTACATCAAAAATAAATAGATATTAGTAACTTTGCACACAAATTTAAACTTTGATATGTAGTTGGTGATACATCATGCTAGAGATAACGATTATTTTTACCTTATATTATAATCTATCACAAAAATAAAGTTTAAAATTAACATTTAGTATTAATAAATAAAATATATTGTAAAGTGGATATTTTTGAAAGAATTAAGAAAGACGCTGGTGGTCCTATTGGTCAGTACCAGAAGTTGAGCCATGGTTATTTCTCGTTCCCTAAGCTAGAGGGTCCAATTGCACCTAGAATGATCTTTAGAGGCAAAGAGGTACTTACTTGGAGTCTTAACAACTATCTTGGTCTTGCAGCTCACCCCGAGGTGATGAAAGCTGATGCCGATGCAGCAGCAGAGTTTGGTATGGCATACCCAATGGGTGCTCGTATGATGTCGGGTCAAACAAAATTCCACGAGCAACTAGAGAGAGAACTTGCCTCTTTTGTAACTAAAGAGGATGCTTTCCTTCTTAACTTTGGTTACCAAGGTATGGTATCTATTATCGACACTATCACATCTAGCCGTGATGTTATCGTTTATGATTCGGAGTCACATGCTTGTATCATTGACGGTCTACTTCTACACAAGGCTAAGGGTGGTAAGCGTTTTGTATTCCCACACAACAACATCGACAACTGTCGCAAGCAGCTTGAGCGTGCAACTAGACTTGCAAAGGCTAACGGCGGTGGCGTTCTTCTTATTACAGAAGGTGTGTTTGGTATGAAAGGCGACCTAGGTAAGCTAGATGAGATTGCAGCTCTTAAAAAGGAGTTCGACTTTAGACTACTAGTTGACGATGCACATGGTTTTGGTACTATGGGTAAGCGTGGTGCTGGTACTGGCGAGCACTTTGGTGTAGACGATCAAATCGATATTCTGTTCTCTACGTTTGCAAAGAGTATGGCAGGTATCGGTGCGTTTGTTGCTGCCGATAAATTTATCGTAGACTTCCTAAGATATAATATGCGTTCACAGACTTATGCTAAGTCTCTTCCAATGCCTATGGTTAAGGGTGCTCTTAAGCGTCTTGACCTTATTAGATCTCAGCCAGAGCTTAAAGATCAGCTTTGGACTATCGTTAACGCTATTCAAACAGGCTTTAAGGATGCAGGGCTTGACATTGGCGTAACAGAATCTCCAGTTACTCCAGTATACATGAAGGGTAGTGTAAACGAGGCTACAAACCTTGTGCTTGACCTACGTGAGAACTATGGTCTATTCTGCTCGGTTGTAACTTACCCAGTTATTCCTAAAGGCGAGCTTATTCTTCGTATCATCCCAACGGCTGTTCACACGCTAGAGGATGTTGAGTACACAGTTAAGTGTTTTGCTGAGTGTGACAAGAAGATGGCTGCTGGCGAGTATGACAAGCCAATGCCTTCGGTAGCAGATCAAGGTTACTAGTCGATAGCGACATATATAATAGTAATAGGGTGTCTCGATTTTGATCGGGACACCCTATTTTTTTGCTCTATGGTATTAATCTAGCTAAGTGCCATAGAGTGGTAGCTACTTAGCTAGATTACAGTTGTTACAATGTTATTTTTGGCTAAACTCTAGTGTTCCGCCACTAAGCACCGCCCTAACAGGAATGGTAGTACTCTCTACGGTTTTGCCATTGAGTTTGATGTTTGGCATAGGCTTGCCTCTCTCTAGCCCTTTTGCCTTGATGGTAAACTCTTTTTTGTTAGGTAGGTGAATTGTTACCTCGTCGAAACGTGGTACACCAAGCACATACTCGCCCGAGGCTGGAGTAAGCGGATAGAAACCTAGCGAGCTAAACAGATACCATGCCGACATTTGCCCACAGTCGTCATTACCCGATAGGCCATCTGGTTTATTGGTGTAGTGTTTATCGAGAATTTGTGGAATAAGTTCTTGTGTTTTATCCAATCTTCCACAACTGCTATATAGGTATGCGTAGTGGTGACCGGGCTCATTGTCGTGGCGATAGTGCCCTTCGTTAAAATTACGATCTAGCTCGCTAATAAAGGCATCTTGCCCACCCATTAGCTCAACCATGCCATCGACATCTTGCATAACACAAAAACGATATGTCCAGTTTGCACCCTCGGTAAAACCTACATCGCTACGATCCCACGAGCCATCCTTTAGGCGAGCCTGAAAGAAACCTGTCTCTTTGTTATATAGGTTTTTGTAATTTTGTGCACGCTGCATAAGCACTTTGTAGTCCTCGTTATAACCCAACTCCTTTGCCATTTGTGCAACGCTGTAATCGTTAATACCAAACTCTAGGGTGCGAGCAACCGACTCATCTGTTATATCGGATGCCACATAGCCGCCGTTTATGTAGTGGTCGAGCCCTCCACGTGCCTCGTAACTTCCGCTCCAAAAGTGACGATCGCCCCAGCGAAAACCCTTGTCGTTGTATGGCGGCTCAAAGGCATCTTTGCGAATTGCTTGATATGCTTTTTGAACATCATAGCCACGAAAACCATTTACATAGGCATCGGCAATAACAGCATCGGCATGAGTACCAATCATAATGTTGGTGAACGATGGGTTTGGCCACTTGGGTAACCAGCCGCTTTCGTCATACATATTTAGCATTGCAGTAATCATGTCGTCTACACGCTCGGGGTTTGTAACTAGCAACCAAGGGTGTTGTGCTCTAAACGTATCCCAAAGCGAAAATGCATTATACGAAACTCCTTGGTGTACTTTGTCATCGAATGGGCTATAGTAGCGTCCATACTCCGAAAATTCGCGCGGATATTGCATCGTTCTAAAGAACGCCGTATAGAATACCGTTAAGTCGTCCTTGCTCCCACCCTTTACGGTAACACGATTGAGCCTTTGTGCCCAATCCTCTTTTACCATCTCTTTTGTAGATGTGAAAGTTGCGCTGCTAGGTATCTCTTGGCGCATATTCTCTAGTGCTTGGTCGTAGCTAATGAACGAAGATGCTGCTCGCACCTCTACAATATCGGTACCATCGGCAAACTCGATATAACCACCCACGTGTGAGCCCTCTTGCTCTTTGTCGTTAGGGTTTATTGTATCATCCTCCCATGTTCCGTATGCTTTGAATGGTTTAGAGAACTTTAGGACATAGTAACCTTTAAAGTTATATAGCTGTGGCCCAAGGTGGCTATCGTGGCGCTCTTTGTTGAATATTCTAACTTCGCCTTTTTCGGGGAAAAACTCTATACCGCCCCCCTCTTTTTGCCTACCTGCCTCAAGCATAAGTATTGCTTTTTCGCCTTGTGGGTAGTCGATACTAAAGTATGAACACCTAGAGGTTGCAGTAAATTCGGTTGTTATCTCTTTGCCGCTCTCGCCATAGGTGATAGAGTATAAATATGGGCGTGATTGTTCCTTGCTATGATCTAGCTTTACGGCACGCTCCTTTGTGTCAATCTTTAGCTCGCCCACCTGTGGCATCATCGTAAAATAGGCATAGTCGCCCATCCATACAGCTGGCTGATGTGTAGCCATAAAGCCATGCAGGGTTGTATCTTTGTGGTGATATACGGCTTTTGAAATTTCGTTAATGCGAGTAGTTGCACACCACTGTGTCATACCAAATGGTTGGCTTACCGATGGGGTAGTGCCACCATACTCGGTGACGTGTGCTCCGGTGGTGCCAATCATCATATCTACATAGTCGATGGGGTCTTGGGCATTTAGCGTTAACGAATTTAGCACTATTGCACCAGCTAGTAGTAGTTTTCTATTCATTCTATATTTTTAATTTAGGTTTTAAATCGAAATGCAAAAATAGTGTAAATTGTTTATTAATAAAAAAATCGCAAGTAAAAGTATTATTCTTTTACTTGCGATTTTAGCAGTGATGATTAACCTACTTTACAGTTAGTGTCTCTGTCATTACGATTTCGGTAGCCGATTTACCAATCATAATATCAAATTCGCCCGGTTCGGTTACACGCTCCATATCAATATTAATTAGCGATAGGTGCTCTGGTGCAAGTGTCATCGTTACACGCTTGGTCTCACCTGGCTCTAATTCTACTTTCGAAAAGCCTTTTAGTGCCATTATTGGTGTTGTGACAGAGCTAACTTTGTCTCTAACATATAGCTGAACAACCTCTTTTCCTTTGCGATCGCCAGTGTTTGTAACATCTACCGATACTTCAACCGAGCCTGTCGTTGCTATCTCTTTAGCCGATAGAGCCATGTTGCTAAACTCAAAGCTTGTGTAGCTAAGGCCGTGTCCAAACGCATATAGTGGCTTGCCATCATTGTCGATGTGTGTACGCTTAGAGGATGGAGCACGAGAGTAGTACATTGGTAACTGTGCTTGGCTCTTAGGGAAGGTGATAGTAAGGTGTCCCGATGGGTTTACATCACCAAAGATAACCTCGGCAATTGCATCGCCACCACGCTCGCCATTAAACCATGCTTGTATAATAGCCTTGCTGTTATCCTCTACGTCTTGTAGCACAAGAGGGCGACCCGATAGATGTACAACAACCAGTGGTTTGTTGGTTTTAGTTGCAGCCTCAATAACTTTCTTGTCAATTGCCGTTATATTAAGATCTGAGCGGTCTTTACCCTCGCCAACCTCTTCGACACTCTCGCCAATAACTACGATTGCAACATCTGATTTAGCTATTGCACGTGTAACGTCTGATTCGATATTCGAAGGAGTACCCGATGTGCGCCATTTGGTCTTCATGCCAGCATATAGCTCTAGTTCGGCATACTCAAGTCTAAATTTGTGTTTACCTGCCGTTAGTTTTACACGTGCCATATCGGGCTTGTTGCTTAGACTTGTATCCCACAAATCTATTATCTGCTCATCGTCAATAAACATGCGACCACAATCGTCGGCCACTAGGCTAAACTCATACCAACCAGTAGCAGGAATATCTAGGTATCCGCTCCAACGCACCGAAAAGCCTTCGGGGTTTACGCCCGGAGCAGGGCTTAGGTTGTGCCAGTAGGGTGATAGATTTGCATCTATACCTGTATATACAGGGTCGCCCTCTAGCTGCATGTTATTAAAATACTCGACATATAATCCCTTGTCGCCCGCTTTACCAACTGCTGGAGTCATAATATCGGGAGTGATCTCGGTAAAGCTACCTGTTACACCCGGTGTTTCAAAGTTGATCTTTACCTTGTCCCCAAACATATTTTGCAAACCCTCTAGTATTGTTACGCCCTTTGCACCTGCTGGCGAGTAGCCACCAATTGCCGATACGTTTGCAAGATTACCAATAAGTGCAATGCTCTTTACGTCTTTACTAAACGGAAGAGTTTTGTCTTCGTTCTTTAAAAGGATAAGAGATTCGCGAGATGCCTGAAGTGTAAGATCTTTGTGTGCTTTAGCACCTAGACGCTCTGCAATTAGCGAAGGGTCTGTGTATGGATTTTCGAATAGTCCAAGGTCGAATTTAACACGCAATATAGATGCTACGGCACGGTCGAGTGCCTCTTCTTTTAGCTTACCACTTTTAACAGCAGCTACAACTGCGCTTTGGTATTCGTGGTACTCGTAATCGTAGAACTGCATATCTAGTCCAGCGTTTATAGCCTCATAGATGGCCTCTGTTGGAGTAGCAGCAGTTTTGTGGTCGTTAACTTGTTTTGATATAGCACCTAGGTCTGAGAGAACAAAACCTTTAAAACCCCACTCGTTGCGAAGCACATCTGTAAGTAGCCACTTGTTAGATGCCACTGGTACGCCATCAACCTCGTGGTAGGCAGCCATTACGCCACGTGCACCAGCCTCTTTAATTGCCTTTTCAAAAATGTAAAGGTGGGTCGAACGAGCCTCACGCTCGCCTATATATACCGTTGATGTGTTGTGCCCATTCTCTGGAATACCGTGAATACCATAGTGCTTAGGCTCTGCAGCAACAGTGTTGTCGTCTGATAGAGTGTCGCCCTGCATACCTTTTATTATGTTAACACCCATCCTCGAAGATAGGTATACATCCTCGCCATAGGTCTCCTCTACACGTCCCCATCGCAATTCACGAGCAAGATCGAGATTTGGAGATAGCACAAAGTGTACGCCATGTGCACGAGCTTCGGCACCAATTACCTTGCCAATATTATTTACTAGGGTAGTATCCCATGTCGATGCATTACCAAGTGCTACCGGAAAACAAGTACCACCTTCGCCTTGGTAACCATGTAGTGCCTCTTCAATAAATATTAGAGGTATGCCAAGACGTGTGCGCTCGATGGCACGCTTCTGTACTGCATTGGCAAGTTCTGCACTCTTGGGGTAGAAGTCGTGTATCGAACCTATTGACATAGAATCTATGAAGTGTGTTATTTTTGCCTCGTCAAAATTATTCTCGGAGTTTAGGATAACTGGCGCAGCTAGCATATCTGTTTGTGCTGCTTTCTCCTCGAGCGTCATTCTGCTCAACAAATCATCGATGCGCTTCTCGGTAGGGAGCGATGCATCCTTGTAAGCAGGTGTTGAGTTGCCACATCCTACAAGAGCGAGTGCAAGAGCAGGGAAGGCGACTAGCGAAAATAAGTTTTTTCTCATCTTGGCGATATTTAATGTTGATAAGTTATGTAAATTGTATATTTGCTTTCAATTGTGTTGTTAACTATTGGTAAAGGTATGAGTAATTGAGCATAAAATCAAATGAGATTGCTGTTTGCAAGTTGATCTTAGTGTCTTTTTTACGCTAAGATTATTGTTGTGCATATTGCTGTATGTGGGCTGCCTACTACCTATATTACCTTTATATTGGTTATGTGCTAGTTTAAATGACTTTACTATGCACCAAACAAAAGCACCCAAATGGTTTGTCACAAACCATTTGGGTGCGTAAAATTTACATTAACTAAATTTAGCTATTTATCAATTATAATAGTTTTTGTAGTGTTTGATACAATTATGAGGTATCGTATTTTTTATAAAACGTAATTTCTCTATAATACAATTGTATTTATACTATTCTTGGCAATGCTAACCGTACTGCTATTCCCATTGTATTTTAGAGTAACTTTGCGATTTTTACCCTCCATCTCAACTAGCATTACCACAATTTTGCCATCGGGGCGAAGCAGTGCTAAAGCAGGCGAGCCATCATCTAAACAAATATATTTACTTCCTGCACCAACAAAGTGGCTAAGATGCTTAAGAAGATAGTATTCGTTGGTGAATTTATAGCTATTCTCTACTGGGTCAACAACAACTAGAGAGTTTTGTGCCCACCCCCATCGACTAATCCCTCCTTGGTCGAGTGATATATTCCAATACATATATGCAGATACTCCATGATCTAGATAGTGCTTCATTAGCTGCCATGAACTCTCAACTCCATACCAGCCATTTACTCCGTCTCCGCACTCTTGCTCGGTTTGGTAGAGCTTCATGTTGGGGTAGTTTTTGTGTATAGTTGGGAGAGCGTGTTTTCCTGCCCATTGAAAGCCAATGGCTTTAATGTATTTGCTAGCAGTAGGGTGGTTTAGTACCGTATCCACCAACTTTGCATTTGGACGCTCCATCGTTCCAAACATTACATCTACTCCATCTTTCTCCATTTGTGGCCCTAGATAATTACCCACAAAATTAGCAAGTGACGAGGCTGTCCAGCAGCAGCTTGGGAATATTTGATCTGAATTAAATTCATTTTGTGGCATAACTCCAAAAATATCTATTCCCTGTTGTCGATAAGCATTAATAAACTTAGAGAAGTATAAGGCATATGCTTCAAAATACTTAGGCTCTTGAATAAACATATCTACACCCTCTTTGCCTTGTCCTTGGAGGGCAAGCCCGTTTCTATTCCTAAGATTTTTATCATCTCCGTTATACCTCATAGCATAGTGTTTATTGTACTTCATCCACGAGGGAGGAGCCCATGGCGATGCCCAAATCTTAAGTTCGGGGTTATACTTTTTTGCCGATTTAATAAATGGTATTAGAGTTTTCTTGTCGTTATCGATAGAGAAATTCTCCATCTCAAAATCTTCGTGAGTCTCATTATACGAATACCAATCTATCGAAAAATCGTTTGCACCCAACGGCATACGACATATTTGGAAATTAGCACCATAATTAGGAGCAAAAAGCTCTTTCATAACCGATGCTTTCTCTGCATCGCTTAGTCGGCTAAGTGAGTTCCAGCCCAATTCGTTAAAGCAAGCTCCAAATCCTTCGATAGTTTGCTTTGTCTTGTTGGGGTCGATGTTGATTATCAGCTCTTTTGAATCGATATCTCCTTCGATGCACATGTTTTTAACCCATTTTTGATGTTCTGTCGAGCTAATTTGCACTACCTTATTTGTAGAAGGAGTGTATGCCGAAAATAGCAGGTTAGCTAAGGTTGTTGAATAAAGAATAGTTTTTTTCATAGGTTAATAGATTCTTTTCTTTCTTTAGGTTATATGTTTGCTTTTAATTGTTGTGTTAGATGTTGGTAAATATATAAAATGTTGAGTGTAAAATCAAATACAGTTATTATTTATAAGTAAAAATTATTTTTTTGTATTAAAAATTACTGTGATAAGTGTAACTACAAGTATATTGCCTATCTGGCTTTGGTATGCACCAAACAAAAGCACCCAAACGGTTTGTCACAAACCGTTTGGGTGCTTAAAATTCATGTCTAAATAATACTTATAGCTTAAAAAGCTCGATAATCCCGGTACTTGCAATCTCTATTGCCACACACATAATTAGAAATGCAAATATTTTGTTTACCACTACTTTGTTTTGCTCGCCAAGTCGTTCTATTATCTTATTGGTATTTGAGAATAGAACAAAAATCAAAATACATATAAGAATAAGCGCTACGACTATGGCAGCTGTGTTGAGTAGGTAGTCTCCTATGCCCTTGTCGGTAGAGTGCGAGCTAAGGGTAAGTAATACCGATATTGCTCCCGCTCCTGCTGTCATAGGAAAGGTAATGGGGTAGAGTAGCAGTGTGCTAATGTGGTCTTGTGGCTTTGACTGAGCATTATTGCTATCAACCTCTTCTTCGGAATTGTTACTTGATAACATTCTCCAACCAATCATAAATATTACGATACCTCCGGCTAATCGCACCACTGGTACCGAAATGCCAAAGAGCTGCAAGATCCAATGTCCCGAGAATATGATAATTATACACAGATAAAATACCATAAACGTAATGCGTCGTACATACTGTACTCGTTCTTTGCGATCGACACCCTCAAAGAACGGGTTTATGACAAACGCCGTTCCTATTGGGTTTATGACTGGGAATAGCGCAATAAAACTTAAAAATACGGTGTGAATAAAATTTGATATATTATCTCCCAAAAAACTTGATATGTCCATAATTATAAAAGTTCTATTTGCTAGTATATTTGTTACTTCATTGCGTGCTTGTAGCCTTTAACTTTGTTCCATGCTCCACGTGTGAAGTCTGGAATTAAAACTGGTGCACTGTTGTTGTCAACAGAAAGCTCTGTTAGCTCGCCAATACACGACCACTCTGCTGCATCATATACGTCCATATCTAGCGGAAGACCGTTTCTAAGACAATATACAAGGCGGTAATCCATAATAAAGTCCATACCACCGTGGCCACCTACTTTTCTTGCAATTTCGCCAATCTCTTTTGTGATTGGGTGCTCGTAGTATGCCATCACCTCTTCGTAGTCGCCTTGGTTAAGGAATGAGTGTGCGCCATGTGGACGCTCAATTTCGATAACCTCTGCTACTGGGCTATCCTTCTCTAGTGCGATACCTGGGCGTGGATACTTCTCTATATAACCAAGCGTACCACTAAAGCTGTGCTTGCGGTTATATGGGCGTGGCGAAGTTATATCGTGCTGAATTAGGATACTCTTGCCGTTAACAGTCTTAATTAGAGTAGTATTCATGTCGCCTTTTTTGTACTCTCTCTTAGCCTGTGGGCTATCTTTGCCATATACTTTCTCGGCATATGCTGTCATACCAACTTGGTCGCTAGATAGCGAAACTAGGTACTCCATTCTATCACCACGGTGAATATTTAGAGCCTGTGATACAGGGCCTAGACCGTGAGTTGCGTATGGGTTACCATCGTGTACAGCATTATGCTCCAATCGCCAATTCTCATAGTAAACACTGTCTGTTAAGCACATCCAACGTAGGTCGTGTATGTATGCTCCCTCTACGTGTACAAGCTCGCCAAGAAGACCTTGCTGTGCCATATTTAGAGTTGCCATCTCGTAAAAATCGTAGCAACAGTTCTCTAGCATCATAAAGTGACGGCGTGTCTTTTCTGCTGTGTTAACCAAATCCCAACACTCCTCTAGCGATGTTGTAGCAGGTACTTCACAAGCCACGTGTTTGCCATGCTCCATAGCATACACCGAAATTGGCACGTGAGTTGCCCAATCTGTACAAATATATACTAGGTCGATGTCGTCACGCTCACATAGCTCTTTCCACGCCTCGGCAGATGACGAGTAGTCTGCGGCCTCGGGGAAGCCTGCTTTCTTTAGAATTTCTTGTGTAAATGCAACTCTCTCGGGGCGAACGTCACATAGAGCCACAATCTCAACACCTTCGATGTGTGTGAAACGAGAAACGGCATCGGGGCCACGATTACCTAATCCAATAAATCCAACTCTAAGAGTTTCGATAGGATCACATGCTAGTTGCAGTACGTCTGTTTGACCGGCTGGTCTTTCGGGTGTAATAGTCTCTATCACTAGTGGCTCCTGAGCTGTTTGTGTTGCTTGTTTGCAAGACGAAAGCACAGCAAGAATTGCTAGCGATGAGGCTACCATCAGTTTAAGTAGTCTCATAATTTTTTATGGGTTTAATTAAGTTAGTGTTTGTCTGGGGTAGGGAAGGGTAGTATAAAAATTGGGAAGCTATATAAATATAAGCTCCCCAAATGCTTGTTGCCAATTATGCTTTACATGAGTTGCTTAGCTTTGTAAATAGTGCATCTACACTTGTCATAATCTCGTTATGTAGCTGTGTGTAGTGTTTCTTAAGTAGCTTGCTGCTAAGAGTTGGCTTCTTAACAAATCTACCTTTAACTTTGCGCTCCTCGCTAGCCGCCTTTTCTTTGCCTACTGGGTGGTTGATCTTCTCGAAGATGTTGTTTCTTAGCTCAACAGCCTCGTAAATAATCTCTAGCACCTCGCCTTGCTTGCTGCCTGGGTGAACAATAAGGCACGTATAACAGTCTGATATAACCTCTGTAATGATGTAGTCTACATCTCTTTTTAAATCTCTAATTTTCATAATTTTATTATGTTAAAATGGTTTATTGAAACTGTTTTTTACTCTCCATAAGTATTGAGAATGCACGATGTATATCTGCGTCATTCACAACTACCGTAAATTCGTTGGTGGTACTAATAACCTCTGATATGTTAATGTTATCCCATGCTAACTCCTTGAAAATATAGTAGTAAACACCGGGATATATACTGTTCTCGGCTGGTAGCTTAACTGTTATTGACGACAGGTTGTTCATGCGAGAGAGACGACTCTCACCCTCGAATACCTTGTCGACGATGGGTATCATCGAGCTACTAACAACAAGCGTAGTTTCCGATATACCTTGCGAGAAGGTACAGAATACATCGCTCATGGTTTTAATGTGCTCTAACAGCTCAGACTGCCTACGATATAGCGTCTTACTATTTAGGAACGTATAATCGGCAAGGTTCGAGCGAACAATAATGTCTCCAATATTCTCGACTACCTTTTTGAATTTCATTTGAGTAACTAGCTCAAGGCGTGGCACTAGCCTATTAAGAGCCATAATTATAGCCCCATCGTTTACCTCCTTGCCCAATATAGCCTCTATTTCGGGCTTGATTTTGCGAGATAATGCCGACAGGTTTACTATTCCCTCTATAAGTGCGCTCTCCAAGAATGGTTTCTTTTTGATTACAGCCTCTACGGTACTTGGTATTGTTATCATGTTATAAATTTAACCAAAATAAATAAAACCGAACAAAACATTCTATGAATTTTATTCTTGCACAAAAATAATTACTTTTGTGTTCACAAATAAAGTTAAAAAGTTTTATAAAACAAAATTTTTTTAAACATTTTTTATTCTAATATATCAAAATTTAACATAGATGAGTAGGGTATTAAAGTTTGGCGGAACATCTGTTGGTTCTGCTATTAATATGAGAATGGTGGGCTCCATAATCCAAAGAGAAGACTCAAAGGTTACGGTGCTCTCTGCAATGTCTGGTACTACCGATTCGTTGGTAAAGATATGTCAGGCATCTCAAAACGGTGAAGATATCTCACAAATTATTCAAATCCTTACTGATAAATATATAGGTTGTGTCGAGGAGCTTTTGACAAGCAATCTCGATGCTGCTAAAGATAAAATTAAGGAGTGCTTCGATAACATAACGGCTCTATCAAAAGACTATAAGCCATCGCACGAGGGTATAATTCTATCACAAGGCGAGCTGCTAACAACGGCTCTTTTTACTATGTACCTTTCTGAGCAAGGGCTAAAGGCCGAGTTAATCGACATTTTATCATATATGAGAGTAGATGAGCAAGGACAGGTAGATACAGCCTACTTGCGCTCTTCGCTAGAAGCTCTTCTTAGCTCACACGATAGCGATACCTATTTCATCACTCAGGGCTTTATTTGCCGTGGTGCCGATGGTAATGTAACTAACCTAGGTCGTGGTGGTAGCGATTATAGTGCTGCGCTAATTGGTGCTGCAATTGCTTGTGAGCAGGTTCAGATATGGACAGACATAGACGGTATGCACAACAACGATCCTCGTTTTGTAGAGGGTACATACCCAATTCGCAAGATGAACTTTACCGAGGCTGCCGAGCTTGCATACTTTGGTGCAAAGATTCTGCACCCTTCGACTATTCAGCCATGTAAGGAGTCGGGCATTTCGGTTAGGCTAAAGAGCACTATGGATCCCGATGCCGAGGGTACTCTTATTACATCGGACGAGGACGATAGTCAAAAATTCCACGCTGTGGCAGCAAAGGATGGCATAACTGTTATTCGCATCTGCTCGGCTCGAATGTTAATGGCATATGGTTTCTTGCGCAAGGTATTCGAAGTTTTTGAGACCTACAAAACGCCAATCGACATGATTACAACTAGCGAAGTTGCTGTTTCGCTAACTATCGATAATAACACTCACCTCGACGAAATTGTAGCCGAGCTATCTAAGTTTGGTACTATTGATGTTGAGCGTAACTGCACAATTATATGTGTAGTGGGTAGTTTCCATAGGGGGCAAACAGGTTTGGCTGCCAAAATTACGAGTTCGCTAGAGTCAATACCACTTCGTATGATCTCTTATGGTGCAAGCAATTATAGCGTTGCAATGCTGGTAAATGCCGAGCACAAGGTAACAGCACTACGTTTACTTAATAAAACACTTTTCGAAAATGTTAACTAACAAAAATATCTCATCTATATCGAGCATCGAAACACCATTCTATTACTACGACATCGATCTTTTGCGAGCAACACTATCAGCCGCTAAAAGAGAGAGTCAAAAATATGGCTTTCATATTCACTATGCTATCAAAGCAAACTTTGATGCTCGCATCCTAGAGGAGGTTAAGGCAGCAGGCTTTGGTATCGACTGTGTGAGTGGTGGCGAAGTGCGTGCAGCAATTGATGGCGGTTTCGACCCATCACAAATCGTGTATGCAGGAGTGGCAAAGAGCGATAAAGAGATAATCTATTCGCTAGAGAACGATATTTTTGCTTTTAATAGTGAATCGCTAGAGGAGCTTTGTATTATCAACGAAATAGCAGCCTCTATGGGCAAGTGTGCTTCGGTAGCTATGCGCATTAATCCCGATGTAGACCCTGCAACACACAAATATATATCGACTGGTGGTAAAGATAATAAGTTTGGTATTTCCTACACCGAGCTAGATCGTGTTATCGAGCTTATTCCCCAGCTAAGTAATGTTTCAATTGATGGTATTCACTTTCATATTGGGTCACAAATTACAGATCTTTCGTCTTTTACACAGCTAGCAGCTAGAGTAAACGACATTGCATCGTGGTTTGAGAGCAAGGGCGTATTACTAAAGTTTATTAACGTAGGTGGTGGTTTGGGTATATCATATGATAAACCTACCCAAAACCCAATTCCCGACTTTGAGAGTTATTTTGCAATCTTTGCCAAAGGTATCACCTTGCGTCCAGGTCAGTCGCTACATTTCGAACTTGGTCGTTCGCTTGTTTGCCAGTGTGGCGAGCTAGTAACCAAGGTTTTGTTTGGTAAGCAAGCACAGTCGGGCAAAAACTACATATTTGTAGATGCAGGTATGAGCGAGCTTATGCGTCCTGCTTTATATAACGCCTACCACGAAATAGTGAATATATCAAAAGAGGGTAGCCAGTGTAACGATATGTATAGCATTGCTGGGCCAATATGCGAGTCATCGGATATTTTTGCCGAAGGGCTTGTAATGCCAAAAACTGAGCGTGGCGATCTTTTGGTAATTCGTAGTTGTGGAGCTTATGGTCGCTCTATGGCATCAAATTACAATTTGCGAGAGTTTGCGCCATCTGTATATAGTGACCAATTATAATTAAAGTATGTTTATCGATTTTAAAAAGATAACACTCTACGAAGATAACCATCTATTGGTTGTCTCAAAACCTGCTGGTTTGTTAACACAACCCGACAGTAGCGAAGATCCTGCGCTAGAGGAGATGCTTAAAAGCTATATTAAGCGTAGGGACGAGAAACCGGGCAATGTGTATTTGGGCGTTGTGCATCGCATCGACAGACCTGTGAGTGGGGTGGTAATTTTTGCCAAAACCTCAAAGGCATTGGTGCGTTTGAATCAAATGGTTAAAGATCGCAACATCAAAAAAATATATTGGGCAATAGTCGCTAATCCCAAGGTTGAGGTTGCGGCATCGGCAGAGCTTAAACATCACATCGAGCGTAGCTCAAAGAAAAACCGCTCCTTTGCATATGATCGTCCAACTCCAACCTCAAAAGAGGGTATTCTAAATTATCGAACACTTGCACGTGGCGATAAGTATAGGCTGCTAGAGGTCGATCTGCAAACTGGTCGCCACCACCAAATACGCTGTCAGCTATCTCGTGTGGGGCTACCAATTAAAGGTGACCTCAAATATGGCGCAGTGCGTGAGAATAGCGATACTAGCATCTCGCTACACGCTAGGTCGGTTACCTTTGCTCACCCCGTGACCAAAGAGAAGCTAACTATAACTGCTCCCACACCTGCGATCGATCGCACTTGGTCAATTTTTGAGAATAGACTATAAAATTAGGTTTTGCTAAAATAGAATAATGTCGTATATTGCGTTAACAAACTACTGTTAACGCAATATTTTTATATTATTATAACTATGATAAAACAAACTTTCTTGGCGTCGCTATTGGTTTTGGCGGCTACTTCATTTTCGCTTCAAGCACGTGATACTCTATTTGTTAAGGAGCACACAACTCCGCTGTTAATAAACAGAGCAAACAATATCTTTTTTGATATGAGTGTTACGCCTTCAAGCGCTGGACAAACCCTAAAGGACATTACACTAGAGCTGAGCGATACCCAATACGTTAAATCGCTATCGGTGTATTATAGCGGAACTCGCAATATGGCAAACGAGCCTAATTACGGTGGCGAATACCTAAAGAGTACATACTCTGTAAAAAAGAGTGAAACGAGCAAAATAGCAAAAGAGCTAACACTACAAGTAGATCAAGAGCTGTTTGGTGCAAAGAATTACTTTTTTGTAACCATTACTCTCGACCCCAAAACTCCTATCAACCATCGTGTGGGCATAAGCGTAAAATCGGCAGAGGTTACTGGCGAGGGTACCGATGTTGTTTATAGTGGTACGGGCGAAAAACGCCGCATGGGTGTATCGGTGCGCAATGCAGGTCAAGATGGTAGTTCGGCTTATCGCATTCCGGGTCTAGTGACTAGCAAGAAAGGTACTCTGCTTGCGGTTTATGATATTCGCCGCAATAATTCTGCCGACCTACAAGAAGATGTGCAGGTGGGATTGTCTCGCAGCCTCGATGGTGGCCAAAGTTGGGAGCCTATGCAAACGGTGATAGATATGCGTGGTTATGGTCTTTTGCCAGACTCGCAAAATGGAGTGGGTGACCCTGCAATATTGGTTGACGATAATAATGGCGACATATATATAATAGGTCTATGGGCACACGGTTTGGGTGGTAAGCGCAATTTTTGGGGTTCGCCACGCAATGCAATGACTCCCGAAGAGCAGGCGGCACAAGTTCTCATTGTCAAGAGTAGCGACGACGGTAAAACATGGAGCGAGCCAATAAATATATCCGAGCAGGTTCGTGACTCTCGTTGGGGGGTTATGCTACAAGGGCCAGGTACGGGTATTACTATGAAGGACGGAACGCTAGTGTTTGCATTTCAGTATGTAGATTACGATGATTTTCCAAAGGCAGCCATCATATACTCAAAAGACCAAGGTAAGAGCTGGCAAACATCAAAACCAGTGCGTGTAAACACTACCGAGGCACAAGTTGCCGAGCTAGAAGATGGTCGTTTGATGATTAATATGCGTGATAACCGAGGCGGATCTCGTGCTATTTACACAACAGACGATATGGGCGAGAGCTGGAGCGAGCATCCATCTTCTCGTAGTGCTCTCATCGAGCCAGTCTGTATGGCTAGCTTTATAAAAGTAGACGATAATCGTTATCTATTCTCAAATCCTGCTCACACTAAGAGCCGTGTGAATATGACTATAAAAGGTTCCGACGATAGAGCAAATAGCTGGAATAGTGGCGTACTTCTCGACAGTGGCGCTAGTTGGGGTTACTCTTCGCTAACTATGGTTGATCCTCAAACGGTTGGTATATTGTATGAGGGTAGTCAGGCGCAAATGACCTTTCAGGTTGTTCCGTTAGATGAGATTTTCGCTAAATAGGTATATTAAAATTCCCTATCAATGTTGCACGGTTTACCTGCAACATTGATAGGGAATTTTAATTTAATATATAGTTTTTTTTATGAGCGAAGTAACTAAGATAGTAACGGCAAAAAGACTCTTTTGGAGCAGTCTTGCTACTGCAAACTACTTTGGCTTGCTATATCTAAATCATAGCGTCATAAAATTTAATTCTATTTTGGTTGGGGCATTACAAGAAA
>CAYJIL010000010.1:0-36656 GCA_964370235.1 uncultured Rikenellaceae bacterium
GTTCTTTTTTACAAAAAAAACTTTCTAGCAACTGCAAATAGAGGCAAAACATAGTCAAAAGATGTAGTATTGTGTGGCTTAATGGGAATGTTCAATAAAATTTAGGCGATTTATTAATGAAATACTTTTTTAATGTATTATCTTTGTCGCAAACGAATTGGTAAAGATTACTTAATGAACAGATCTAGTTTCGACCAACTATTAGAGCGCAAAGGCACATCGTGCCACAAGTACGACAACCTGCAAGAGGTATTTGGCATGGATGATTTGCTGCCAATGTGGATAGCAGATTCAGACTTTGCATCACCAGATTTTGTAATGAAAGCCATTGCAAAAAGAGCCGAGCACCCAGTTTTGGGTTATACGTTTAGGGGAGAATCATTTAATTCGGCCGTAAAACGTTGGCTCGACTTTAGGGCACAGTGGGCGATAAAGGATGAGTGGATAGAGTTTACACCCGGCATAGTGTGTGGCCTAGCTCTTGCTATTATGGCATACACACAAGAGGGCGATGGTGTGCTAATACAACCACCCGTATATCCTCCTTTTGCTGCAACAATCAACTCCAATTCTAGAGTTTTGGTTGAGAATCAACTCATCATAAAAGATGGTAAGTACGAAATAGACTTCGAAGATTTTGAGGCCAAACTAGCCAAGTCGAAGCTATTTATTTTGTGTAATCCACACAACCCCGTAGGCCGAGCATTTAGCCACGAGGAGCTACGCCGCATGGGAGAGCTATGTGTTAAGCATGGCGTAAAGATAGTGTCTGACGAAATACACTCAGACCTAGTATTCAAACCACATACACACATTCACCTAGCATCTATCTCAAAAGAGATAGCCGATATTACTATCACATATATAGCACCTAGCAAGACATTCAACATTGCAGGCCTTGCAACTGCCGTAGCCATAATTCCATCGGCTCAAATGATGGAGCAATACAAAACCATTACCAATATGGTGCGTACCGATCTTGGCAATATATTTGGCATTGTAGCGCTAGAGGCTGCATATATGAGCGATGGGGAGTGGCTCGAGAATCAAATAGATTATATAGAATCGAACTTCGACTTCGCAGTAGAATATATTAAAAATAATATGCCCAAAATAAAGGCATACAAACCCGAGGCAACCTACCTGCTTTGGTTAGACTTTAGCGATTTGGGGCTAAAGGGAATGCCACTTTGTGAGTTTGCAATCAAAGAGGCTAAACTAGGGCTAAACCCCGGTAGCGACTTTGGTAGCGGCGGCGATGGGTTCATGAGAATGAACCTAGCAACTACTCGTTGCAGAGTAGAGAGAGCACTTTTGCAGCTAAAAGAGGCATACCAACAAAGAGGATATTAATTACCTGATTATGGATAAAGAGTTATATAAGAGAGAAGATAGCTTTGATACAGCTGCCGTAGATAGCCTAAAGGAGCATTACAGCCATATAATCACAACTCTTGGCGAAGATATCACAAGAGAGGGGCTAGAAAAAACCCCCGAAAGAGTTGCAAAGGCAATGTTATACCTAACACAGGGCTACCGTCAAAATCCTACGAACATCATTCTTTCGGCAAAGTTTAAAGAGGAGTATCAACAAATGGTAATAGTAAAAGACATAGAGCTATACTCTATGTGTGAGCACCACATGTTACCATTCTATGGCAAAGTGCATGTTGCCTATGTTCCCAACGGATATATTACTGGCTTGTCTAAGATTGCACGTGTAGTAGATGCTTTTGCACGAAGACTACAAGTACAAGAGAGACTAACGGTACAAATTAGAGATTGCATACAAGAGGCACTATCGCCACTAGGGGTTGCCGTAGTGGTCGAAGCTAGCCACATGTGTATGCAAATGCGTGGAGTACAGAAACAAAACTCTGTAACCACAACATCGGCATTTACAGGAACATTCCTAAAAGATATAAGAACTCGTGAGGAGTTCATTGCACTTATTCAGAAAAAATAATACTGAATAATAATTTTTAATATTAAATAGACAAAAGATGAGCGGTTTTTTTGGATGCGCATCACGTAGAGAGTGTGTTGCAGATGTGTTTTATGGTACCGATTACCATTCACACCTAGGTACTAAGCGTGCTGGTATGGCATTCTGGAATGGCGAAAAGTTTGTACGTACCATCCATTCGTTGGAAAGTGCATACTTTAGAAATAAGTTTGAGAGTGATTTGGGCAAATATCAAGGCTCAAAGATTGGTATTGGTATCATTTCGGATACCGAGTCACAGCCAATCACAATCACCTCTAGCATTGGTAGATATTCGGTAGTTACGGTTGGTCGCATCGACAACCTAGACGAGATTGCCAACTACCTGCTAGAAAAGAAGCTACATTTCTCGGAGCTATCGGGCTCAACAATCAACGCTACCGAAGTAGTTGCTGTGCTTATCAACACAGCAGGCACTATCGAAGAGGGTATTCGTCTTGCACAAGATATGATTAAGGGTTCGTGCTCTATGCTTGTTATGACAGACAGCGGTATTTATGCTGCTCGTGACAAATATGGTCGTACACCTATCATCGTTGCAAAAGATGATGACGGTTATGCTATGGCGTTTGAGAGTTCGGCATTTGAGAACCTTGGCTACATCTACGATAGAGATCTTGGCGCAGGCGAAGTAGCATTCATTACAGCCGATGGCGTTAAGCAGATATATGCTCCGGGCAAAAAGAAACAAGTGTGTTCGTTCTTGTGGGTATATTATGGTTACCCATCATCTACGTATGAGGGTGTAAATGTTGACGACAGCAGATATAAGTGTGGCCAGGCTCTTGCTCAGGCAGATGTTGCAGATAACATTCAAGCCGACATTGTAGCTGGTATTCCAGACTCGGGTGTTGGTCATGCAGTTGGTTACAGCGGCGAGTCGGGCATTGCATACAAGCGTTCGTTTGTAAAATATACTCCAACATGGCCACGTAGCTTTATGCCTGTTAACCAAAACATGCGTGAGCTAGTTGCAAAAATGAAGCTCATCCCTAACCGTGAATTTACAAAAGATAAGAGCGTAATTTTCCTTGACGACTCAATCGTGCGTGGTACACAGCTTCGTGACAATGTTTGCAAGCTAACCGAGCTAGGTGTTAAAGAGGTACACATGCGTATTGCTTGTCCACCACTTGTTTACCCATGTCAGTTTATCAACTTCTCTACTTCGAGATCGTCGTTCGATTTATTCACACGCCGTATCATTCGTGACTTAGAGGGTACCGAGAACCTAACAGACGAAATGCTAAACAAATATTCGAACCAAGACGAAGAGAACTACAAGATTATGGTAGAGGAGATGCGCAAGCGCCTAGGCCTAACAACTCTTAAGTTCCAACGCCTAGAAGATCTAGTGTCGTCAATTGGCCTAAATAAAGAGGATCTTTGTACACACTGTTTCGACAATTCGAGCTACATGTAATATGGAATTTAAACTAGAAAAAACAGCCTCTGGCTCACGTGCACGTGCTGGTGTGTTATCGACCGATCATGGCGATATACACACACCAATATTTATGCCCGTAGGTACGGCTGCAACTGTTAAAGGGGTTTTTCATAGAGATATTAAGGAGGAGGTAAAGGCTGAGATAATCTTGGCCAATACCTACCATCTATACCTACGCCCGGGCCTTGATATAATATCCGAGGCGGGTGGCGTACATAAATTCTCGTCATGGGATGGCCCAATGCTAACAGATAGTGGTGGTTTTCAGGTTTTCTCACTTGCCGATTGCCGCAAAATTACCGAGGAAGGTTGCCGCTTTAGCTCACATATCGATGGTAGCAAACATTTGTTCACGCCCGAGAATGTGATGGATACTCAGCGAATTATTGGTGCCGATATAATGATGGCATTTGATGAGTGCCCACCGGGAACAGCCGACAAAATGTATGCGTCAAAGTCGCTTGATTTAACTTCTCGTTGGCTAGAGCGATGTTTCAATCGTTTTGAGCAAACAAAACCACTATATGGCCATTCACAATCGCTATTCCCAATTGTACAAGGGTGTACATACCCCGACTTGCGTGCAAAGGCAGCCCAGAGTGTTCTGCAATACAATGCCGATGGTTATGCTATTGGGGGCTTGGCAGTTGGCGAACCTGCCGAGGTAATGTATAGCATGATTGATGTGGTTAACGATGTGTTACCACAAGATCGCCCACGTTACTTGATGGGTGTTGGTACACCTGCCAATTTGCTTGAGGCAATTGATCGTGGTGTCGATATGTTTGACTGTGTTATGCCTACTCGCAACGGGCGTAATGGCATGATATTCACATGGGACGGTATAATTAATATTCGCAACAAGAAGTGGGAAAAAGACTTCTCGCCAATTGACATTAACAGCGACTGTTTTGTAGATCAAATATATACAAAGGCATATCTTCGCCATCTTACGGTCTCTAAAGAGATGATGGCAGCGCAAATCGCCTCTATGCACAATCTAGCGTTTTACTTGCAGCTTGTAAAGGCAGCAAGAGAGCACATCTTGGCAGGCGATTTTGCCTCGTGGAAAGAAGAAACACTAGAGAGGGTAACACGCAGGCTCTAGTCTATGCTATGCAGAGCCACTAAAATATAACAACAGAATATGAGCTTCAAAAAACTAAAAATAGGCATACTTGACAGACACATTATGCGTCGATTTATCGGCACATATTTGTTTGCTATTATGCTTATTGTAGTTATTGTAGTGGTATTCGATGCAGTGGAAAAGATTGAGGATTTTATTGAGCTCGATGCACCACTTAGCGAGATACTTTTTAGCTACTACCTTAACTTCATACCATTCTTTATTAACCAATTTAGTGGTCTTATAACCTTCATTTCGGTTATCTTCTTCACATCAAAGATGGCATATGATACCGAGATTGTGGCAATGTTGTCGGGAGGTGTGAGTTTTCGTAGGCTTATGTGGCCATACTTTTTGGGTGCATTCTTTATTACCTCGTTAAGCCTTATCCTAAACCTATTTGTAATTCCTACCGCCAACCAAGGGCGCATCGATTTTGAGGCCGACTACCTAAAAAAGGGAAAACGCAACAACTACGAAGAGTATGTGTATAGGCAAATTTCGCCCGAAACATTTGTGTATATCAAGGGATATAGCAGTGTGCGCAAATCGGCAGAGTTTATGGTGCTAGAAACCTATGATAGTGGAAGTATTAAATCGTCACTATCGGCTCGTCACGTTAAGTTCGACTCTGAGACTAAGCACTGGACAGCTCCCAAATATATTGAGCGTACTTATGAAAACGATGTCGAAAAACTTGTAAAAAAAGAGAGGCTCGACACTCTACTCAACCTATCAGACAACGAAATAGGCAAGGTTGAGAACCACATACAAACCCTTGACTATAACAAGCTCACAGATTTTATCGATGAGCAAAAGCGCAAAGGTTCAGATCAAATTGCTGTATTCGAGGTAGATTTACATAATCGTTTTGCATACCCAATATCTACCTTTATACTAACGCTAATTGGTGTTTCGCTATCCTCACGCAAGGTGAGAGGTGGCACGGGGCTACACATAGGAATTGGAATATCGCTATGTTTCTCGTACATTCTGTTTATGAAATTCGCAAATGAATTTGCAAAAGGTGGGGTAATTCCTCCGGCTATGGCTGTGTGGACGCCTAACATTATATTTGCAATTATCGCAACCTACTTATACCGCAAGGCTCCTAAGTAGAGACAATTAACATAATAAAAAACGTTCGCTTTGAATATTCAAAGCGAACGTTTTTTGTTATATCTATTAGGAATGGCTAGCAAAAATTAGCTTACTTGCCACTGTTCATTCCATCCCACACCACATCACGTAGTGTTCCGTTCTTGTCGTCACAGTTATACTCCCAATACATTATTCCTCCTAGGTCGTTATCTAGCACATAGTCACACTTTAGCTTTAGTGACCTTGGGTTATCAAATACACATAACATCACCTTATTATCGTCACGGCTCACATAGTATGGCACCTTTGCCACATCGTCCCACATAAGCAATTGATCGCCATAGGTAGATTCAATGTCGGGGTAATTGATAAAATCGCTATACCCTTTCTCGGTATTACCATGACCATAGAATGGTACACCAACAATAATTTTGTGTTTTGGCAGACCTGCTTCGTGGTGAAGTTTAACAGATTTTTCGACACTCATGCGTGAGCGAGGATTGTCTAGCAGTGCCGAATGGTGCATGCCACGATGTGGACGACCAACGTCATAAACCATAAGGTTTACAAAGTCGACATAGGGTTCGATAGCCTTAAAGTCTACGTATTTTGCCGATGCTACCGATGCAAAGGTTACTAACCCTTGCTTACCTAGCGCATCTCGCAGCTCTTTTATTAGAGAAGTAAAATTCTCTGTATCGCTTGGGTGGTGGCTAATACCGCCGCCGGGGCTAGTTGGGTATTCCCAGTCCATATCAATACCATCGATTTTGAACTCTTTTACAATTTGCTTGCAATGCTCTACAAATTTAGCACGCTTTACTGGGTCGATTGCCATTTCTGAAAAGCCACCTGCACCCCAACCACCAATAGATAGCATAACACTCAGTTGAGGATTTTGTTTCTTTAGCGCAGCAACCTCGTGTAGTTTGTCGGGATTTTGAATAACAACACCATCAAAGGTATCGTTCATAACACCAAAGGCATAGTTAATATGCGTCATTTTGTGTGGATTGGGAATAGGCGCATTGGGGTTTGAAGTAACATAGGCTACCACAATCTTGGGGTTTGCATTTTTAGGTTTAGCAAAACTGCACACTACCACAAAAAGCGCACACAATACAGCTAGAAGTTTTCTAATTACCATAAATTTTTATTTGTTATAGAATACTGCAAGAAAGCAGAATTCTAGATTAATAGTTGTTCGCATCTGTTAATACCAAAACTATCGTACCAATATCTTATATAAACACAAAATATTAATACGATAGTTAAGTATATTGGAATAGCAATTTACTCTACGATTGTCACCCAACCGTGAATATCTTCGCAATCGCCCTTTTGTATTGCTATAAGGCGATCATATAGTTTTTGTGACCACTCACCTACTCCATCGCCAAAGTTATATGATATGTCGTTATCGGCATCATAAATTCGGCTAATAGGGCTAATTACGGCAGCAGTACCACACGAACCTACCTCTTGGAAAGTAGCTACCTCTTCTATCTCGATGTCACGAGCCTCAACCTCTAGGCCTAGATCCTTTGCAATTTGCATAAGGCTATTGTTTGTGATTGACGGAAGAATAGATGGCGAAGCTGGTGTAATGTACTTACCATCTTTAATGCCAAAGAAGTTGGCTGCTCCACACTCCTCGATAAAACGCTTGCTCTTTGCATCGAGATATAGCGTGCTACCGTAGCCTAGGTTATGGCTAGCAACATGCGCTGCAAGACCAGCCGCATAGTTACCGCCCGCCTTTACGTGGCCTGTGCCCTGCGGCGCTGCTCTATCGAAACTACGCTGAAGAACAACTGGTATTGGCGAAAGACCCTTAAAGTATGGCCCTACCGGAGTAACAAATACAATAAACGAATACTCCTTAGCAGGATTAACACCCACCTGTGGTGTAGTACCAATTAGGAAAGGGCGAATATATAGCGACGAACTGCTCTCGTATGGTGGCACATAGTCGCTATTTAGCTTAACAGCCTTTTCGACAGCCTCGATAAATAGCTCTAACGGAGGCTCGGCCATTTGCAGATAGGCAGCAGAATTAGCTAGACGTTTAGCATTTTGGTCGGCACGAAAAAGGCGTACCTTGCCATCCTTACCACGTTGCGCTTTAAGCCCCTCGAACACCTCTTGCCCATAGTGGAACACACACGATGCTATGCTAAGGTTAATCATATCGTTGGTATGTGTTTCGATCTCGCCCCACTTACCATCTTTGTACTCTACTCTTACGTTATAGGGTGTCTGAATATAGTTGAACCCTAAATTATCCCAATCTAAATTTACCATCTCTTTTTCATTTTCAACAAAGAACAAAGATACAATTTTTTATCGTTATTTATACAAGAAATGGGTGTGATTAACACAAAACGTTAACCACACCCACTATAAAACTGTTGCTTGATAAGATTACTTAACGATCTCTAGTAGCTCGACAGTAAATACAAGAGTTGCGAATGGAGGAATTGCACCACCTGCACCTTGCTCACCATAAGCTAGGTTGTAAGGAATGTATAGCTTCCACTTAGAACCTGTGCTCATAAGCTGAAGAGCCTCAACCCAACCTTGAATTACACCACCAACTGGGAATGTAGCTGGCTCGTTACGATCGTAAGAGCTATCGAATTTAGTACCGTCAATTAGAGTACCCTCGTAGTGACAAACAACGCTATCCTCAGCAGTTGGGATTTCGCCCTCGCCCTCTGTGATAACCTCGTATTGTAGACCGCTAGGAAGTGTTGTAACACCTTCTTTTGCAGAGTTAGCTGCTAGGAACTCTTCGCCTGCGCTCTTAAGACCTTTTGCTTGCTCTGCTTGTAGTTGCTGGAAATAGTCGCTCAAAAGTGCTTGCGCCTCTTCCATTGTCATATCTGTTTGCTCACCTGCGAACATTGTTTTGAAAGCTGCAAAGAAAACCTCTTCGTTTAGACCGTTGAAACCCGAAGATTTAAGGTTTGCACCAATGCTCATACCTAGAGCGTAACTTACTTTATCCATTTTTTATAGTTTAATTGGTAAATATTATTTTAAAATTCGATTACTGCACTTTTGCCACAAATCTCGGCACAGTGGCCACACTCGATACATATATCGGTGTCGATTATGGGTAACGCAAAACCCTCTTGCGAAATTGCCTCGACAGGGCATTGGCTCACCATGGGACACTGGTGGTCTTGTGGACACAAATTAACGTCAATCTTTAAAGCCATAGTACTCAGTTGTTATTTATTTAATAAAAAACTCTTTACTCTGCTTTCTAATATTTGAAAACTAGCAGCACCTTTTATAACACCCGGCTCACTATCGACTGGGCAGTAGAGCATCAGTGGGACACTCTTGGCTGCATACGCTTTTGCTAAGTCGGGATACTTGTCGATGTTAATCTTGTAAACGATTATCTTGTCTTTATATCTTTTCGATATTGCCTCTAACCGTGGATTAACCATTTTGCATGCACTACACCACGAGGCATAAAACTCTACAATACAAGGCAGAGTGCCTTTATATACAATTTGCTGGGGAGGCAAGGTGTAGTCATATACTTTACTGCGAAACTCAGAATCGCTAATTTCGATAACCTGAGCACTAAGCCCATGGCACCAAAAGAGTGCTAAAAATATAACTACGACACGCACCATAAGCTATTGTTATAATTTGTCTCTATTCTTAAACGAGTATGAAACACCCAGACCCAAAGTTTCGTTTAGTTGCCAAAATCCACCATTTGGAGTTATCACCTTATCGTCAAAAATCACATTACAATATAGCTCTATCGACAGGTACTTTACAACTTTCATCGAGAACCAACTCTGCCACTTGAGGTTTGGAGTGGTTTTATAGTCGTAGAAACTACTTGCTAGTGTGCGATATGTTAACAGATCTTTTACTAGTGGTGTTTCCCAAATAACGTTAACGTAGGCACCCACATTTGATTTTATCTTTTCGCCCGGCGTAACACCATACAATCCCAAGTCTGATAGCCTTTGGTCGTTAACCACTACAAGGTTACCCGAGATAGGCATTAGCTGTATTTTGCATTTGTTATCTTTTGTGTAGCTAAAACCAAGAGCGACATTTATAGTTGCTGGAGCCAAAAATTTAGAGATTGGCAGCGAATCGGTTACACTTGCAAAACCATTGGCAAACTGGCTCAAAAAATTGACGTTCATCGAGTAGTCCCACTTGTTTACCATCTTATAACCCAGAGCATTATTTATCTCTATTCGGTCTTCGGTTTTCCAAAGTTTGCCAGTATTCTCGCCCAAACCATAAGCCGCATTAATATAGGTATCGTTGGTTACATTACGCTCTTTGTATACGTGACGAGCATAAAGTGATGCCCTACCATTAAACGAGTTATCACCACCCGATGCCCAGTTAGAGAAACTAGTTTGGTTAAGCACTAAACCCGAGTTAAACTCAAGGTAGTGTTTACGATTAAACTCGTCTCGTCTCTGTTTTTTTAGTAGAGCCTCGTTTGTTGCATCTATATCGTACCTAGGAGTTACTTTTACTTGTGGCTTGGTTGTTATTGATTTTGCGTTTGATGACTCTTCAACGGTAAACTGACCATATAAGTCGCCGCTAAATAGGATAGCACAAAGGAGTAGACAAAAAGTTAGTAGAGTACCTCTTTTCATTATTCTATTTTTTACAAATTTCATATTAATCGTCACAAAGGTAAATATAATAGTCAATATTTTCAAATATTTATTTGTGTTAGGGGCTTAAATTTGGAATAGTAATAAGTTTTCAAAAAAAATCTGTATATTTGCTCTTTCTTCAAAAGCATTATTAACTAAAAAAGAGAGCTTTGGAATATCATACCGAGGGGATAATGATAACCTCTTCACACCTTGCTTTAAGCATGGCTCTATGGGTAGTGGTCTCGCTACTGGGAGCAATTACATTTGGCACATTAGCCGCCATATCTACACTTACCCACTACGATGTTGACGCCCTAAAGAACAAGGGATCACGTGCAGCCAAGTCGATACTTAACCTTGTAACCGATGACTTTAACAGAATACTCGGCGGCTCAATCATAGCCACAAGCACACTTGCAATAGTAGCTGCTCTGCTTTTAAACAACATCATCGACCTTACAATTACAACAAACGGATACATGGCAATTGGTTTTATCATTAAGCTAATTACCATATCGACAATTGTTGCCCTTCTAATATTTCATACTCCACGCAAACTTGTGTCGATGAATCGTCAACGATTCCTGCTTTCGACCATTTTTATTAGCCGTAGTGTGCTCTTTATCACCAAACCTATTACCCTGTTATTTAAGTCGAAACACAAAGAGTTACCTCGCGAACTAGAAGACAAAGAGAGCGAGAAAAAGAATAAAATACTATCGGGAATATTGCGATTTGGAGCAACCGAAGTGTCGGCAATTATGCGACACCGTACCGACGTTGTTGCCATCGAACTAGGCGAGAGCTTTGCAAGCGTTAAAGATCTTATTGCAAAATCGGGCTACTCTCGCATACCTGTTTATGGTAAAGACATAGACGATATTAAGGGTATGCTATATATTAAAGATATGCTAGAGAACCTACACAAAGACGAGTTTGAGTGGGAGTCAATAGTTCGTAAACCACTATTTGTGCCTGCAACAAAACGCATTAGCGACCTGCTCGAAGAGTTTCAGCTCAGACACATACACTTTGCCATTGTGGTAGATGAGTATGGCGCAACACTAGGTATTGTCTCGCTTGAGGATATACTAGAGGAGATAGTTGGCGAAATATCGGACGAGAGCGATGCCGAAGAACGACTGTACCGTGAGGTGGGCGAGGGCGTATATATATTTAACGGAAAGATACACATTACCGACTTCTTGCGCATCTTCGAAAAAGATGAGCAGTTATTTGACGATATATCGGGCGAGGCCGAAACAATTGCAGGTCTTTTGCTAGAAGTAAAGCGAGATTTTTTGAGCGTTGACGACAAGCTAACCATAGGCGAATTTACCTTTGTGGTAAAGGAGCTAGAGGGGCGACGAATTAGCAAAATAGAGGTAACTATAAAATAAAATGGCAATAGTCGTTTCGAGAGATTGTGGCATTTCAATGCTATATGTGTGGCAAATTACCGAGCCACTCGAAGTGCTAGAAAGCATGGCTGGCGAGCTATGCGCCCACCCCAAATACCTAAGCATAACTTCTCAATCACGCAAACAGGAGTGGCTAGCCTCTAAGTTAATATTCAAGACCGTAGCCAATGGTAGTAAAATTTCATATAATAAAATAGGTGCACCCGTTACCGACTGTGGCTATATCTCTATTTCGCACACCAACAACTATGTCGTACTACTACACTCACACAAGTTTGCTTGTGGAGTCGACATTGAGTATAAAAGTCGTAATTTTTGTCGTGTTGCAACACGTTTTCTTTCGGCAACAGAATACCAAGAATGCACACAAACAGCACAACTAGAGGGGGTAGATATAAATAGCCTCTTTGGGCGTGCATGGTGCGCCAAAGAGGCTATTTACAAAATTGCGGGCAGAGGCGACATCGATTTCGCCAAAGATATTACACTACGTAATATATCGGCTGTGAGTGCCACTTGCAAAGCATACCTACTAGAAAAAAGTTTAGAGGTAGAGTTTATAGAGCTAGACGATAAGATAGTTGCTATAACTCATCTATTAGAGTAGCAAGCTCAAAGGCGGTATCGACAACATGGTTTGCACCATCGCTCATTAGCTCCTCTCGGCTACGGAAACCCCACGTTACACCAACGCTTGTTACCGATGCTGCAATTGCAGTTTTCATATCAACACCCGAATCACCTACATATATTGCATCGGCAGCACTCAGCTGACAATCATTTAGAATATCGAATATAATCTGTGGGTCGGGCTTAATTGCTACACCCTCACGCTGGCCATACACGGCAGCAAATTCGGTTGTCGAAAAGAGCGTTTTTACAATTTGGGTAGTACCTGCATGAAACTTATTTGATGCAACAGCTAGCTTATAGCCCTTTTGCGATAGTGTCTCTAGTAGCTCGGGAATACCCTCATACCATGTAGTTTTGCTAACAATGTTATTGTTGTAATAATCAAAGAACAATGGTAGCACACGCTGCACCTCGGTGTCTTTGTCAACAGAGCTAGGTAGTGCTTTTAGTAACAAATTCTTGACCCCATGCCCAATCATCATATTAAAACTAGCCAGCTCGTGCTGAGGATAGCCTAGCTCACCAAGAGCATAATTTACTGCATCTGCCAAGTCGGCAATGCTGTTAACAAGTGTACCATCAAGGTCAAAAATTACAATTTTTTTCATATAACTATAAATAAAAAATGTGGGGGCTATTTGCCCCCACTATATAACTTAATATAATTTCTCAACAACTTTCTCAATCTCCTCTGGGGTTACCTTAGAGCCAAAACGCTCTATAACGTTACCCTTTGGGTCAACCAAGAATTTTGTAAAGTTCCACTCAATATCACCTGGCTTTTGTGCCTTTAGGTAGGTGTAAATTGGGTGTTCGTTCTCGCCATTAACTTCTATTTTTGAGAACATTGGGAAAGTAACGCCATAGTTTGCGTGGCAAACTTCTGAAATGGCAGCATTATCTCCCGACTCCTGATTACCAAATTGGTTACATGGGAAACCAAGAATTACAAATCCGTTATCTATATACTTGTTATACAATTTCTCTAGCCCTTCGAACTGTGGTGTGTAGCCACATTCACTAGCTGTGTTTACAACAAGAATATAGTGCCCCTTAAATTTCTTCATTTTTACATCACTTCCTGCAAGCGACTGAGCATTTAGGTTATATAAACCCTCACCTTTGGTTTGAGCATTTAGCTCTTGTGGTAAAGCCATCATAAAAACAGCCAAAGCCACCATCCACGAAACTACTGCTTTAATCATAAATACATCTTTTAGGTTAATAATTCTATTGTTAGAATAGTAACAAATATAAGAAATTATTTGATAAAAGCAATACAAAGTTGCTGTAAAGGAGAAATTTACAAAAGAAAAGCGGCAATATCTACAATTTAAAACGGATAACCTATGCCAAAATGCAGTGCCGAGTTATCGAATTTAAAACTCTCGATCCACTCCTTACCCACTCCCCAACCGGGATTGCGAAGCTGAATACCCCAGTCGACCCTAAGCACAAAGAAGTCGAAATCAAAGCGTGCACCCACACCTGTGTTTACACCCAATTGCGATAGAAAATTACTGAACTTAAACTTTGCATATTCGTTTTGTTCGCCAACACCATTTGACCACACATTACCAACATCGAGGAATAGTGCACCATCAAGAAAGCCTGCCACAGGGAATCGCCCCTCGATATTTGCCTCAACTCGCACATCGCCCACTTGGTTGGGATAGGTAGTCGAGCTTATTGCTGGCGTAGCACCGGGCCCTAGAGCACGCACCTGCCAACCACGCATACTATATGCACCACCCGAGTAGAACATACGCTCAAAAGGTAGCGATTTGGTATTACCATAGGCGTATCCACCACCAACATATAGCCTAGTAGCGATGAGCGTATTGCGAGTAAGTTCTCGATAGTAGATTAACGATAATTCACCACGCAGATATTGGGCATATCGTATGCCAAAGGTTTCGTAATACTCCTCACCATCTTTACTCACTCTGTCTCTACCGACTAGCTTTGACACTGCATTGAGTGCATTACCACTACTCTCTCCATTAAAACGAACGGCAAAACGGTTTGCATCGTTGCTACCAAGAGTTGAGTATTTAATACCACCACTTACTCCGAGTATCATTTGAGACGAATAACTATTACGCAGATATGGGTTGGTGATTGATTCTAAATACACAGAGTCGATTCTAGGCACCTTAATCATACTTAGTGCCACGGGGTTAAATGTGAACGATAGCTTATTTGAACCCGACCAACTATAACCAAAATTAAGACTACTAATGGTTCTGTCATAGTCGGGACGGCGTTGTGTGTTTACGCTCACCTCTATTTTGGTAGAGGTGTTTTGGGCACGAGAATAACGAGCAATACCAAAAGGGGTAAGTAGCCTTACAAAGGTAAGCGACATGCGCCCTCCAAACTCATAGGAGTCGTTACGTGATTGTGCGTGCACAAACTGATAGGCGGTCTTTGCGCTTATATCAAACACTTCGGCACCATTAAAAATATTGCGATTGGCATAACCCAGTGTTAGCGAAAGCCCCGTATAGTTATTGTTGGTCGAAAACTCGGTATCAACACTATATGACTGATTTTGAATAGGGGTACACAAAATTTTGCAGTCAATCACACCCTCTTGGGTTGTTTGTGTTGTGTCGCTTGCTCCAATATATGTAACCTCGGTAGCTGGTGCATCAAATACCTCGGAAAAGAGGATATTTACACTCTTAAAGTATTTGAGGTTAGAGATGCGAGCCGATGTATAGTCTATCTCGCTACGATCGTATATCGAACCGGGGAAGATAGATAGTGTGCGAGCCAACACTTCGGGGCGAATATTAATATCGCCACCGCTATAAATGTAGTTAATACCGTTATACTCGATGGTGTCTACCTGCATAGCAATGCGGCTACTGTCGGCAATATATGGTTGGTAATTAGAGTCTACATAGACATTGCGAATGCGATAGATGCGATTATCGACATAACTATTATTCTCTACTGCTCTATTAATGTTTATTTGAACACCTGCTTGGCGATTACCCACCAGCGTATCGACAAGGTAGTTGATACTATTTACCGAGAATTGGTAGTAGCCTCTATCTTCGAGATAGTCGGCTATACGGCTACGCTCGTTTTCGAGGTCGATGCGGCTAAGTGCCCTACCCACCTTTACAAACGAATTGAGCGTATCGCTCTCGATTAAAGGTTTTAGCGATATATCGGTATAGTTATATTTAACATTGGATATTATGTATGGTGTACCACTCTCTATTTTGTAGTTTACGTATGCTTGGCCACGTTTGTAACAAACGCTATCGCTTACTTTTGCATCGTAAAAACCACGTGCCCTAACATAATCTAGCATCTCTTGGTGGCTCTTTGCCATATAGCTAGAGTCAAATATTACGGGAGCATCACCAACCTTGCGCATAGTGCGATCGAACCAGCGATCTTGTGACGAATCTGCTTGATTATATGCCCATATACCAAACGAGATTCCCATAAATCGTTTATTTGGCTGCTGAAGTAGCGAAATAAACGGCTCTAGCTCATCAGAAGCTAGCTTTTGGTCGCTACTTAAACTATCGGGAGAGATAACCGAAATGACATTTCGATTTAACAGATACTCATCCTCGGACAGATATTTGGTTACACCACACCCAGTCAGCCCTAGAAAAACTAGTGCAAACAAGATAGTGTATATATAATTATTTAGTTGTTGCATATCAATTATGGTAGAGTACAAAGATATGAAATCTATAATAGTCCACAAATATCGCTATCGTAATCCTTGGGTTTTCCGCCAGATAGTAGCTGCGAAATATTAAAACTAACAGTTACGAGTTGTTGAGCTGCCAAACTCTCATCGGTAAAGTTAAAAATCACGTTGGTGTGTACTTGCATAAATCTCATTTTCCATAGATAGTATAAATCGACTCTATTATAGAATTGAGATTGGTAGAATGGCGAACCCCAATAGAATGCATCGCTGCCATAAATACTATAAAATGGCATTTGTGAATTGCCCATATACAGGCTATTCTTAAAGCCAAAACCTCGGTAACGCAAATCTAAATCGACACTCGCCCCAAGATAGGTGTTCCAGTTTTGTGTGTCGTCATATAGCCTAATATTCTCTGAATCGCCCAAAAGACCAAGCGACAAAGTTGCACAATCAAAAAAAGGCAGCGCTCGCTCAAGATTTACACCCACATAGATATTATAAAGTATGCGCTCAAACAAATAGGCGTTTGCAGGCAGTGGTTCAACGGCAAGGAACGGAGCATTTTTGTAGTGTGTGAGCTGGGCTGCACCTCCCACAAATGCCACACCACCAAAAAGAGGCTGACGGGCCGAACCATTCACCATAAATTCATCGAAGTAATTCTCTACCGAACCACCATACCAGTCCGAATATAGTTCGACATAACCTCCTCGCTCGCCCTTATACTGCAACATCAAACCCGATATTACATTATTATAAAAGTTGCTACGTTCGTTAAAAAAAGAGCGTGGATAGTGCCCAATAACATTATTACGGTTGAATACCCCACCCAAAAACGATAGTTTGTCGCCACGATATTTGTAATATGCAATTAGCTCTTGATCTGTCAACTCGCTATCTTTCTCGAAGTCTCTCACTAGCGACACTCCCACCATTATGCTGTGGTGATCGTCCCAATGGATTCCTATTTCGGGGGCTACCGACAATGCCGTAAAGGTGCGTGTTTTGTCGTAGGGCAAGCTATTTTCTAGGTTGTCAATAAATAAATTAAACCCTGCACGATATGCAAAGTTTTGTGAAAAGGCTGTTAAGTTGGCGCAAAATAAAAGCAGTGTTACTAGTAATTTATTCATATAAAAAAGTGCTGGTAGAGAGCTTACCCCTCTACCAGCACTATACCGTAAAAAGATAGCCTTTAGTTTTTCTTTTCTCTTTTGATGTCAACAAAAATATCGTCACCTTTTTTGCGAACGTCGTTACCATCGGTACTCCACTCATAAGTAGTTACACGCATTTTGTCCTTACCCACTGTTACATAGGCAAAAGAGGCATTGCCACTACTGTCTGGCCAAGCATTGTTAACCAAAAACACAGGTATATCACCAAGACTTTCTTTGCCCTGGTAGTGGTCGTGCCCTACAAAGATAGCAATAACATTGTATGGTGCTAGTATTTCGGCCATTTTTTTGCGTGATTCCTCGCTCCACCATCTGTTTACACTTTTGCTCTGGAATGTGTAGTGCTGAAAAATGACAACTGGTTCACCATTAGAGGCATGCTCTTTTAGGTCACGCTCTATCCATTTGCGCCACTCTTCAAACGAGCCACCACGCAAGCTATCACCAAAGAAACGGTTAGCCTGCACAAAGTGTACATCGCCAACATTCCATGTATAATCGCCATTCTCGGGGTGAAGGTTCAAGAATTGCCCTCTTTCATCCATCTTTTTAAGCAGTGAATCTTGGTATGCAAAAGTGAGTCTACGAAGCTCCATATTTTTGCGTACATCTTCACCATCGGGGTCTACATCGTGGTTACCATAGCCCGGGTATATATCGTACTTGAGCCTCTTGTCGCCTGCACCTTTTTCGTAGCGGCGGCGGAATAACTCTAGGCTATTGCTACATGGATAGTCAAATATATCGCCTACGATAGCAACAAAATCGACACTCTTCTCTAGCCCCTTTGGCACTAGCGAATTAAGTGCATTAACATGACAGAACTGATCGCTCTCTGGCGCTTCGTCAAAGTGCAAGTCTGCAACAACAGCAAAACCTGCCTCTCTTGGCATCGAAGCATAATCTTTAATTGTTCCATCCATCATGCGAATATAGCTATCAAAACCATCTTCACCCTCGGTCAAAACAAATACTCGTGCACCGTTCTGCTTTGTGTCAAACCCATAGGTGTTGTTACTACCCGTGAATTGGCCATAGCATAGAGCGATGTTATCTTTGTATGCAACATAGTTGTTTACGTGGTCGTGACCAACAGTAATACCCATTACGTCACCTTGCTCGACCATTGCAGCAAACATGCCAGTGTTAATTTCGGGTGCACACTCTGCTTCGCCACGAAGACCAACATTAGATATTGTGCCTTTGGCATCAAACGCTTGGCGGTGCTCGGGTAGCGGAATGTGGAAGAATGCTAAACCACGAGAATCTAGGCCCTTTTGAGCATATTTATTACTCTCGTCAATATACCAACCCACTTGGTCGTGAGCAAACCATCCATAGCCATCAATCCCCTTAACGGTGCTATAACTACGAGAGTCCATACAGTACAAAACAGTAGATACCTCTTTGCCCGATCTATCAAACACCGGTATCGAGTAGTTACCATAGCCTGTTACGCCTTTTACCTGTGGCGTAAAAATCACATTGGGTAGATCATCCACAATTTGAGCGACCTCGCTACGGCTCTTGTCTGCCTCATCATCGTGGTTACCTAGTGTTACAGCATAAGGAATACCTCGGCTCGACATAATTTGAGCTAGCTCGTCCCATCCCTTTTCGACAGGTGCACCCACAACTATATCGCCAGTCAAAACCACAAGATCTGGTTTCTCGCTATCTAACACTGCCTCGATACAACGTTTCGAATACTCCGAAGGCTCTTGCCCATACTTATAGTGCACATCTGTGAACTGTACAATTTTTAGCTCTCCATCCCCATTAAATTTAATGGTCTGGGCTGCAAGATTACTCGCACCCAGACCACCAATTATAAGAGAGAGTGCAAGTGATGCAAATCTCAATTTCATTTGTTATAAATTTTTAAGAATTTCAACTAGATAAACCCAAAAATCTTCGGTATCCTGCACCGATAGACGCTCAACTGGTGAGTGTGCACCATGAATAGTTGGACCAATCGACACAATCTCCATTGCTGGATATTTCTTCTTAATCAAACCACACTCTAGTCCAGCGTGAATAGCTAGAATCTCGGCCTCGTAACCAAGCGCATTCACATGACAAGTCTTTGCCACCTCTAGTAGTTTAGAGTTAAGCTGTGGGTTCCATCCCGGGTAACCATCGCTATGACGAATTGTTGCGCCAAAACGCTTGAAGTGCTCTGCCATTTGATAGCTCATAAACATCTTCTTGCTCTCAATCGAGCTACGCTGGCTAGTCGAAATAACGATTGCACCATCAATCTCTTTTAGCGATGCAAGGTTAGTTGAACTCTCAACAAAGCCCTCCATCTCTTGACTCATAGCCACAATACCGTTAATAGCCGAAAGAACCGATGTTACGATTGACTCTGCTACGCTATCTTCGATAACTTCGCTAACAGCCGCCTCATCGATAGCTTCAACCTTTAGATTTGGCTCGCTCTTGCTATACTCCACTTTAAAGTCTGCCTCCATTGCTGCAACAATCTCTTTTGCTCTTGCAACCATAGACAAAGGAAGTGCAATTGTAGCCTCTGCATCGCGTGGAATTGCATTGCGTAGGTTACCACCGCTAATAGATACTAGCGAACAGTTACACTCTTTATTAATAGCAAACAAAACACGTGCTAGTGTAATATTTGCATTAGCTCTTAGCTTTTCGATGTCGCAACCACTATGACCACCCGTTAGACCCGAAACAACGATCTTAAGAGCGCCATCGTGGCTAGTTGCTACTCTATTGAATGCGTAGCTAGCAACAGTGTCGATACCACCTGCACAACCAACAAAAATTTGACCTCTGTCCTCAGAGTCTACGTTTATAAGGTTGTTGCCTTTTAGTAGGTCTGGGCTAAGTGCAAATGCACCTGTTAGACCAGTCTCCTCGTCAACTGTAAATAGAGCCTCAATTGCAGGGTGAGCAATCTCGTTGCTATCGAGAACAGCCATCATAACAGCCATACCAATACCACAGTCAGCACCTAGTGTAGTGCCTTTTGCCTTTACCCAACCATCTTCTACATAAGCAGCGATAGGATCTGTCAAGAAGTTAAATTCAAGACCTGCCTCTTTTTCGGCTACCATATCGACATGTGACTGCATTACAAGAATTGGCGAAGACTCCATACCAGCAGTAGCAGCCTTGCGAATTACGATATTACCAACCTCGTCAGAACTATGGTCGAGACCACGCTCGTCTGCAAACTTTTTTAGATACTCCAAGATAGCCTCTTCGTGCTTAGATGGGCGAGGAATATCACAAATTTCAGAAAAGAATCTCCATACCGATAGAGGCTTTAAAACCTCAATATTTTCAATTGCCATAGTATAATTATTTTAATATTTGAATAAGTTTCTTCGATAATTCGGTGTTGTCCATAACACCTTTAAAGTTTTCGGCACCAACACCAATTGAGTAGATTGGCACAGGAACTGCTGTGTGACCAAATGATGTCCACTCGATACCTGCTGCTTTGTTTACAATCTCAATAGCAATAGTAGCTACCTTGCCACCCTCGCTAGTGTAGTCTGCTCTATCGAACACGCCATCACCATAGGCTTTGCGCATAGCGTACTCCTGATCTAGCGAAACTGCAAAAGTGCTCCATAGGCCAAGGTTTTTGTCTAGGTATGCTCTCATGTCATCCCAACTCTTGCCATCGGTTTGCATTTTTTTGATAGCAGCCTCTAATACATCTTTAGACACTTTCTGTCTGTCTATTACAGTAAAATCTGCCTTTGAATCATCGGTTGTGATTGACTGACCACCAGTTTCGTGATCGGCTGTAACAACAATTAGTGTATTATTTGGGTTCTCTTTATAAAACTCATAAGCCTCGGCAAGTGCTTGGTCAAATGCCAATACCTCTTGTAGCGAAGTTGCGTAGTCGTTAGAGTGGTTAGCCCAGTCTATCTTACCACCTTCTACCATCATAAAGAAGCCCTTCTTGCCTGCTCTTTGCTCTAGGTACTCGATAGATTCTTCTGTTATATCCGGAAGGCTAAGGTCTTTATCAGTAGCATCAATCTCATATCTTAGTGCGCTATTGTCGGCTCCTTGGCGCTCTTTTATAAGGACTTTACCTTTTTGGTTGTCTAGCTCGTCTAGGCCGTCAACACCCTCAAGGATTGTATAACCACTATTCTTATATACTTGGTAAGCGTTAATAACGTCTGGAACAGTAGGACGCAAGAAACCACTACCTGCATATAGATCGAAACCTGTATCTGCACCATCAAGGGCTACTTCGTAGTACATGCTTCGTCTTGGCTGGTGTGCAAAGAATGCCGCTGGTGTAGCATGATCGATACTCACCGATGTTACTAGACCAATTGCACGACCTGCTTTCTTTGCCATATATGCCATACTCTCTAGCGTGTCGGTGTGGTTAGAGCGCATACCAAGCGTTCCGTTAGAAGTTTTTACACCCGTAGCCAAAGCTGTACCTGCTGCTGCCGAATCTGTCACCTCAGACGATTCGCTATTGGTGTACATCATACCCGAATATGGAAACTTAACCATTGTCAAGCCATCGTCACCTTTTTGGGTTAGGTATCGTTGAGCACTATACATAGAAGCAGCACCCATACCATCACCTATGAAGAAAAATACATACTTAGGCTTAGCCATTTTGGCTGCATAGGAGTTAGTTGCAAACATCGCCATTGATAGCGCAAGTGCTCCAACAAATAATCTTTTCATAATAGTTTATAAGTTATATTCTAAATTTCAACATTTAAGTTTGCAAGATAAGATTTATTTGGTGAGAAAAAAAATTAAAATATAGTTACAAACCATATAATTTATAATTAAACAAAAAAAGGGGGCAGCCTAATGGCTACCCCCTTTATATTTATCACACTGGTGATTAGTCGTTCAATGAGAAACGCTTGTAAGCAATAACAGTTGCGTCTGCGTTCGCCTCTTTGATGAATTGAGCAACAGATTTCTTGTTATCTTTAACAAGGTCTTGGTTAAGAAGTGTGTTATCCTTAAGGAACTTGTTAACCTTACCGTCAGCAATCTTATCAAGCATAGCCTCTGGCTTACCCTCTAGGCGAGCCTGCTCCATACCGATTTGACGCTCCTTCTCAATAACCTCAGCAGGACAATCATCCTTGCCAATAGATACTGGAGCCATTGCAGCAGCTTGCATAGCAACGTCCTTAGCAACCTCAGCAGGAATCTCTGCGTTGAAACCGATAAGAGTACCTAGCTTGTTGTTCATGTGAACATAAGCAGCAACTTGCTCAGCCTCTACCTTAGCAAAGAATGCAAGTTGAATCTTCTCACCTGTTTGACCAGCTTTAACAGCGATCATCTCTTCAACAGTACCGTTCTCGATTGGAAGAGCAAGTAGAGCAGCTGCATCAGCTACATTTGCACTTACTGCAACCTCAAGAATTTCGTTTGCAATAGCAACGAAACCTTCTGTACGAGCAACGAAGTCAGTCTCACATGCAAGAGCAAGCATAAAACCTGTCTTACCTACGATACGACTTACAACCATACCTTCCGATACTTCACGGTCAGCACGCTTGCTAGCAACTAGTTTACCTTTTTCACGGATGATCTCCTGTGCACGATCGAAATCGCCTTCAGCCTCTTGAAGAGCTTTCTTACAGTCCATCATACCAGCACCTGTCATTTTGCGAAGTTTCGCAACATCAGCAGCTTTGATTTCCATAATAATCTACTATTAAATAGTTTATAGTCTTATATTAAACAGGGGCAACTTTAAATCGCCCCTGCATAAAAATTATAATTACTCAGCAGCAACTTCTGCAGTTGCCTCTGTAGCTGGAGCAGCCTCAGCAGCCTCAGCTTTTGGTGCGCGCTTACGAAGCTTAGGCTCCTTTGTAGCAACATCACCATCTTTTTCTTTCTCAGCCTTACGCTCAGAAAGACCCTCAGTAATTGCAGCACCTACAACATCTAGGATAGCAGCTACTGACTTAGACGCATCGTCATTTGCAGGAATTACATAGTCAATCGGTGTCGGATCACAACAAGTATCAACCATAGCAAACACTGGAATGTTAAGTCTCTTTGCCTCTTTTACTGCATTCGCCTCTTTCTGAACATCGATTACAAATAGAGCAGCAGGAAGACGTGTAAGATCTGCGATAGAACCAAGGTTCTTCTCTAGCTTAGCACGCTGACGGCTGATTTGTAGACGCTCTCTCTTTGAGAATTGCTCGAATGTACCATCTTGAGTCATCTTGTCGATTGTAGACATCTTCTTGATAGCCTTACGGATAGTAGGGAAGTTTGTAAGCATACCTCCTGGCCAACGCTCAGTTACGTATGGCATACCCATAGCTGCTACTTTCTCAGCTACTACATCCTTAGCTTGACGCTTTGTAGCTACGAAAAGGATACGACGACCACTCTTAGCGATTTGCTTTAGAGCAGCAGAAGCCTCATCTAGCTTAACAGCAGTCTTGTGAAGATCGATGATGTGGATACCATTCTTCTCCATGAAGATATATGGAGCCATTTTAGGATTCCACTTTCTTTTAAGGTGACCGAAATGTACTCCGGCCTCTAATAGTTGGTTAAAATCTGTTCTTGCCATTTTTTTTCTGTTTTAACTCTCTTCATCAACAGCCCCGGTAGCACTTTGTTAAGTGGTCTGCGGCTGTTTTCCGCGGCAAGGCAATACTTAAGTAGCACTGTATAGTGGTCTTAGGCATTATCCCCTTGTCCGTGCTGAATAGGACGAGATAAAATAATTAAATAATTTTTTTAGGCGCAGTGCGCCAATAAAGGTATTCCAGTAGGGCGAATATTAACGCTTGCTGAACTGGAACTTAGCACGAGCACCTTTCTGACCTGGCTTCTGACGCTCAACCTCACGAGGATCACGAGTTAGGAAACCACTCTTCTTAAGTACTGGACGGAACTCAGGATCAATCTCGCATAGTGCACGAGCGATACCTAGGCGAGCCGCCTCTGCTTGACCTTTGATACCACCACCATCTAGGTTGATTTTGATATCAAACTTACCCATATTATCTGTAACGATAAGAGGCTGGTTTACCACATACTGAAAAATATCTAGTGGGAAATACTCAGCAAGATCTCTTGAGTTTACAGTAATAGCACCGCTACCTGCCTTAACGTAGACACGTGCAACGGCCGATTTTCTTCGTCCTATTTTGTTTACTACTTCCATTACTTAATCTCGTTTAGTTTAATCTCTTTTGGTGATTGCGCAGCGTGAGGGTGCTCTGCACCTTCGTAAATCTTAAGGTTTGTTAGAAGAACCGAAGCAAGACGGTTCTTAGGTAGCATACCTTTAACTGCGTGTTGAATAACGAACTCAGGGCGACGCTCCATCATACTCTCTGGAGTTGCGAAACGCTGTCCACCTGGGTAACCTGTGTGACGTACATATACTTTGTCCGTCATCTTCTTACCTGTAAATTTAATTTTGTCTGCGTTGATGATAATTACGTTGTCACCGCAATCCACGTGTGGCGTAAAAGAAGGCTTGTGCTTTCCTCTAAGAATCTTTGCCACCTGGCTTGCAAGACGACCTAGTATAGCATCAGTAGCATCGATGATTACCCACTCTTTGGTAACATCAGCTGGCTTTACAGATAGGCTCTTGTAGCTTAATGAATCCACTGTTTCTCTTGTTTTTAGTTAATACTATTATCTGTCTGATCCGACATATTCCCATATAATTGGGCTTGCAAAATTAATAATTATTTATGAAAATAAAAATTTTATGTGCTTTTTTATCCAAAAACAGAGGCTATTAACGATTTAACAAGCCTCTGCAACTCTTATAATTGACAACAATTACACAGCTAGCTCGATGCGAGCATACACTCCTAGCGGCAGGTGTTTACCAAAACTATCGGTAACATATAGCTCGCCAAAAGATATTTTTTGCTCACCAAATATATTTACCAAAATACCTCTAGCTAGCATAGCCGAAAGCCCCATTGAGTATAGGTTTAGAACCAAAAAGCCACCCGGCTCTAGTATCTCCTTACACATCTCTAGCATTGGATATATATCTTGTTCGAGTATCCACTTCTCGCCATCGGCTCCACGACCATAGGCTGGTGGATCGAGTATTATACCATAGTACTTATTACCACGGCGCACCTCTTTACCAACAAATTTGCGAGCATCCTCTACAATCCAGCGCACTCCATCGAGTCCCGATGCTTCCATATTGCCTCGTGACCACGTTACAACTTGCTTAACCGAGTCGACATGAGTTACACTTGCACCTGCCGACGCAGCAGCCAAGGTAGCACCGCCCGTATAGGCAAATAGGTTTAGCACCTTGCAAGCGCCCTTTGCCTCTACCATATCATATATGTAGTTCCAGTTTGCAGCTTGCTCGGGGAATAGACCAACGTGCTTAAACGAAGTCATAGCAAGACGAAGCGATAGTGCCATTTTTTTGTAGTTATAACCAATGTTCCACGACTGTGCAACACCACGCTTTAATAACCATTCGCCACGATCTTCGGAGTTACCATCTTTTTTGAAGTAACCATGTGCTATCTCGTCCCACTTTTGTGTAGGCATAGATTTTGCCCACAGAGCCTGAGGCTCGGGGCGTGCCACCACTAGATCGCCAAAACGCTCTAACTTTTCTCTATCTCCACAATCGATTAGCTCATAATCATCCCACTGTGGGGTAATAAGCCTAGGGCTCAACTCTTCACTCATACTCTATTTTATTTTCTCTTTATATACTACTCTCATTTGACACTTTGCACAATCGAATTCGAGCTTAAAGCGGTGTGCACCGTTTTTTATATATAGCTCGCCTTTGCGACCACCCTCTTTTAGACACTCGCCCATTTGGCGGCGAATACAGTAACTTGTGGTCATGGCATCAATGCCAATATAGTTATCCTGCAACTCAACACCACTGTCTATGTGTTTGGCTCCTGCCTCTTGGTAGAAAGCAAGGCTCTTTGAGTTTGTAACATTATATTTGTAGTCGATGTTTTGTGGTGCACCAACAGCCACCATAGAAGATATACTCTCGCCCACATATTGCTTTAATCGCTCGCTCTCTAGGGCTTCGAGCAACTCTCGACGAAGACTGTTGATTTGTGAAATTGGCAAAAACTGTGGCTCACCCACAACCTCAACTGCCGTTACACAAAACATAGTACCCCCGCTCTTTGCAAACTGAGACTGCAAATTATCTATAAATCGCTGCATATTAGACGGTGCCTCGGGCACTATTTCGTGCTCGACAACACAGCTACAACCAGTCATATCTTGGGCAGTTAACACCAAGCTGCTATCTTTAAAACAAACCTCAACCTTTGTATCGATTTGCCTTATAAGTTTTGATGACAATATCTTATCAACTCCTTTTTTATCGTAGTTACGATATAGCTTCATGCCTTTTATAATGCCCTCCATTTTGTTTGGAGTAACACGATTGCCATTGGCTCCATTTATGTTGGTAGCAGCCATATGCCCCGACACACTATACAGCACAACACCATCGCCTGCTGCTAGCTCGGCAGCCATTCCCTTTAGTGTAAAACTATCACGCCCAACAGAATCTACCTCGCCAATATATGCTCCCACGCTGCGCCCCGTGTCAAAAGAGGCAGCCGAAACCGAGCGCTCGAGCAGGTTAAAGGTTGTGAAACCACGAGAGAATGTCACCTCGGGCGATGGAGTAAAGTCTACTCTACTAACACCACTCGATGCTCTCACATAGCTATCGCTAGAGTCAATCAAGGCGTCAATCTGCTTGCGATAATAGGCAACACTATTTCTTAGGTACGCCATATCTTTGAGCCTCCCCTCTATCTTGAATGAGTTAACACCAGCTACTGCTAGCTGCGACAGATGTGCCGAAAGGTTTAAATCCTTTAGCGAAAGCAGGTGTTTGTCTGCCAAAAGCACCTTGCCCGATGCATCTTCGAGATTAAATCTCGAACGGCACGGCTGGCTACAACACCCCCTATTACCGCTACGAGAAGATACAATCTCGCCCATATAGCACTTACCACTAGTCGAAACACATATTGCACCATGCACAAACGCCTCTATGTCTACTTTGACAGCCGCCCCAATAGCCTCGATTTGGTCAAGCGACAAGCCTCTCTCTAGCACTATGCGGCTAAAACCACACTCTGCCAAAAACACAGCTCTCTCAACCGAATCACAACTCATTTGGGTAGAGGCATGCAGGGCAATATCGAGCCCCATGGTTGCATATGCCATATCCTGAACAATGAGCGCATCGACCCCCAACTCAATTAGCGAACGTGCGACTTGCTCTGCCTTTGATAATTCATCCTCAAAAAGCACCGTATTCATAGCCACAAACACACGTACACCATAGCGATGGGCATAACGCACAAGTGCGGCTATATCATCCATGCTATTGTGTGCGGCTGTGCGTGCCGAGAAACCGGGCCCACCAATATATACGGCATCGGCACCAGCATCTATGGCTGCTATTCCGTGCTCCAGATCTTTGGCAGGAGCCAAAAGTTCAAGAATCATAAATTACTTCTCTCTACTATTTAAAAATTCGACAAGGGCTGCAACTGCTCGCCCTCTGTGCGATATAGCGTTCTTGGTATCGGCATCCATCTGTGCAAAGGTAATATCATAACCATCGGGAACAAATATTGGATCATAACCAAAACCCTCGGCTCCGCTCTGTTCACGAGTTATTGTGCCATCGACACGCCCTTCGAACTGATACTCCTTGCCACCCAAAATTAAAGTGATAATGGTGCGAAAGCAGGCACGACGATTATCGTTACCCTCTAGGTTTTTGAGCAAAAGAGCCATATTGTCTTGTGCACTCTTGCTCTCTCCTGCATAGCGTGCCGACAAAACTCCCGGTTCGCCACCCAGCGCTTCAACCTCTAGCCCAGTGTCATCGGCAAAACAATCGCACCCTTTTCTGTCATACAGATAGCGTGCCTTTTGCTGCGAATTACCCTCTAGGGTTGGCATATCTTCGGGTATATCCTCGCTAATTCCTATATCGGCAGGTGTTAGCAGCTTATAGCCATCTAACATGCGCTCTACTTCGAATAGCTTGTTGCGATTACCTGTTGCAAATATTATCTCTTTCATATGGTATTTACTCTTTAAAGTGTTCTATTATTTTCTCGGCTCTTGCTTTGCCTACTACCTCGGCAAGTTCTTCGAGCGATGCCTCTCTCACCTTTTTTGCACTCTTGAATCGAGTAAGCAATTTGGCGATAGATTTGCTACCAAGCCCCTCTATGCCATCAAGCGAACTCACCAGAGCACCTTTTGATCGACGATTACGATGGAAAGTGATACCAAAGCGGTGTGCCTCGTCCCTTATGTGCATTAGCACCTTGAGTGTTTGACCACTCTTTTGCAGTATATGTGGAATTGATTCTCCGGGATAGAATATCTCTTCGAGCCGTTTGGCTAGGCCAATGATTGGGACTTTGTGCTGAATACCCAGCTCTACCAAAACATCATAAGCACTACTTAACTGCCCTTTACCTCCGTCTACAACAATGAGATCGGGTAAATCTCCCCCTTCTTCTAGCAATCTACTATAACGACGTGTTAGAGTCTCTTTCATAGATGCAAAATCGTCTATCCCCACCACACTTTTTATGTTGAAGTGGCGATACTCCTTTTTGCTTGGCTTGCCATCCCTAAATACCACACACGAAGAAACTGGATATTTGCCTTGTATATTAGAGTTATCAAAACATTCGATATGGCGTGGCTGTACATCTAGCATTAGATCGGCTTTCATACCGCTCATCAACCTTTCGGTGTGTAGCTCGGGATCTACTCTCTCTATTTGCTTTAGGCGTTCGAGACGGTGTATTCGACAGTTTTTTTGTGCCAGTTCTAGCAGTTTTAACTTATCGCCTCGTTGTGGAACGGTAAAGTTAACCCCTTCGAAGTACCCCTCATTAACGTGCGATTGCACCACCACTTCGGGCGATAGCTTGCGATCGAGCCTCTCCATAATTGTATTAATGGCATAGGGCAATAGCTCGCTTTCGCTCTCCTCGATAGCTAGTTTTAACTCTAGTGTGTAGGAGTATATTACCGCACCTTGCTTTACATACATATAGTTGCAATAGCATAGCGAACCATCTACCATTAGGTAGAAGATATCCATGTTTGAATAGGTGGGCGATACAATTACCGAACGGCTCTCATAGCCCTCTAGCCACTCTATTCTCTCCTTATATTTTTGTGCTTTTTCAAACAATAGGTCGGTGGCAGCGGCTATCATCTTCTCTTTTAAATAGCTCTCGGCCTCTCGCATATTACCTTTGAGTGTCGAACGTGCCATCTGCACATCTTCTTGATACTCCTCCCAAGTAATTTTGCCAACACATGGCCCTTTGCAGTTGCCAATATGGTATTCGAGACACAAGTCAAATTTGCCTTGGCGAATGCCCTCTTGCGATAACCTAAGCGAACAACGCCTAATAGAATATAGGCGCACTACCATATCTAGCAACATCTTTTGCATAGATGACGATGAGTAGGGCCCAAAATATGTAGAACCATCCTTTACCACACGACGAGTAGATAACACCCTAGGGTATGGCTCGTTGCGAACCACTATCCACGGATAACTCTTGTCGTCACGCAGCAGAATGTTATATCTAGGCTTTAGAGATTTAATCATGTTGTTCTCTAGCAAAAGAGCATCGCTCTCGCTAAAGACAACCGTATGCTCTAGGTCAACAGCCTTTGAGACCATAATTGCTACCTTGCGTTGAAGCTGGGTAGCTGCCAAAAAATATGAGGCAACCCTTTTGCGTAGGCTCTTTGCCTTACCCACATAGATTACCTCGCCGCTCTCGTCCAAAAAGCGGTAGACACCGGGCTCGTCCGGAAGAAGGCGAACCTTCTCCCTGAGCCTCTCTCTTATTTCTGCCTTAGTAGACATTTGATATTATTTTACCTTGATCTTTTGACCTAGGCGAAGTGTCGAATTTTCGGATATGCCATTCAAGCGGCATAGTTCCTTTACGGTAGTGCTATACTTGCGAGCAATACCATATAGTGTGTCACCGCTAGTTACGGTGTGTGTTTTGCCACTAGATTTGGTATCCTTAGTAGCAGTTTTTTTGGGAGCTGGCGATTTTTCGGCTTTCGAAAACTCACGATAAGCACCCTTTGTTACATATACTTTACTACCTGCCGATGCACGTGAAACGTACAAGTCTTGGCTTTGTAGCTTGTGCCCGTGAACATCTATCAACAAATTGGGATCGATTACCTGTCCCGCTATGCGCACCTCAAAGTGTAGGTGGTCGGTAGTTGCACGCCCCGTTCTACCTGCAAGAGCAATAGCTTCGCCTGCCTTTACGGTTTGGTTTACCTTTACTAGGTTTTTGTGGTTGTGCGAATATACTGTTTCGAGACCATTATAGTGTCTCACTACAATTACATTGCCATAGCCACTATATGGGCGTGAAAGACGCACTACTCCATCAAAAGCAGCATATATCTCTTCGCCACGCTTACCTCGAATGTCGACCCCCGTGTGCATACGACCTCGCCTCATGCCATAGTTCGATAGAAACTCGCCTTTGAGCGGATATACAAACGTGCTCTCCATCTTTGACAAAGGTACTATAAAGCGATCTCTGTCACCAAAAGGGTTGTGCTCCTTGGTAGAGATGTGCTGTGTAGCTATGCCCGAAAATTGCATTTCGCTAGGTACTTCGCTAACAAACTCACCCTCGAGCTTGCGATACTCGGCACTACTCTCTAGCGATTCGACTATTTGGCTCCACGAACGATTTTTTTTGCGCTTAGAGCTACGCTCGGGGTAGTAGGTCTCTTCGACCTTTACTAGCTCGCTCCCCCCATTCGAGGCAGATGATGCACTCTTTGATGGTGGTTTCGAACAAGAGACAGCAGCCAAAAGCAGCGATACAACAACAATTCTTGTTACCATAATTACTCGATACCAGCAAGGAAACGTTCGCAATCTAGCGCAGCAATACAACCCGAACCTGCCGCAACAATTGCTTGGCGGTAGTGAGGATCACGCACATCGCCCGCTGCAAAAACACCTGCAATGTTTGTTTTTGATGTTACGTCAATTGTTTTAATGTAGCCTTGCTCGTCTAGCTCGATAAACTCTTTGAATAGCTCGGTATTTGGGTGGTGACCAATTGCCAAGAAGAAACCGTCAACATTAACAGTTACCTCGGCACCGCCCTCAATTGTAAGAATTGCACCCGTTACACCATTCTCGTCACCAATTACTTCTTTGGTGTTGTGGCCAAACAAAATTTCGATATTTGGGGTATTGAATACTTTATCTTGCATAGCTTTTGATGCACGAAGATGATCTTTGCGCACTACCATATATACCTTGTTACACAAACCTGCTAGGTAGCTAGCCTCTTCGCAAGCAGTGTCGCCACCACCCACTACAATAACGTCTTTTTTGCGATAGAAAAAGCCATCACACGTTGCACAAGCCGACACACCCATACCACGGAATTTGTACTCAGACTCTAGACCTAGGTACTTAGCCGTTGCACCAGTAGCAATGATAACGCTCTCTGCCTCGATTTGGTGGCTCTGGTCTACTTCGACCTTGAATGGACGAGCCGAAAAGTCAACAGCAGTTACAACACCAAAGCGAATATCGCTACCCAGTCTCTTTGCTTGTGCTTCAAACTCCTGCATCATAGCTGGACCACTTACACCATCGATATAACCCGGAAAGTTTTCGATATCGGTAGTTGTTGTTAACTGACCACCAGGCTCGATACCTTGGTAAAGAACTGGTGCTAGGTTTGCTCTCGATGCATATATTGCGGCAGTGTAACCAGCTGGGCCACTACCTATAATCAGACATTTAATTTTCTCTGTAATCATTACTTTAATATTTAGACTGTTTGTAATTACTTTCAAAAGGCAAATATAATAATTTTATCGTTTTGGGAATATTATTTTGTACCTTTGTGGCTAGATTAATTTTATTTCTTAGCAATGACAAGGATACGTGTTACAAAGGAGTTTAGCTTTGAGGCTGCTCACGCTCTTGATGGGTATGATGGTGCATGCAAGCATATGCACGGGCACTCCTATAAACTATATGTTACAGTGATAGGCTCTCCGCTAGAGGATAGCACTTCGCCCAAAGAGGGAATGGTTGTAGATTTCTCGCTACTAAAAGGCATCGTAAAGAGCAAGGTAGTAGATATTTTTGACCATGCTCTTGTAATGAGAGAGGGTGACACAAAAATTGCTCAACTAGAAGAGCAATTTGGCAATGTAGTAGTAGTACCCTACCGTCCAACGTGCGAATGTATGGTGGCAGATTTTGCTCAGAGAATAGCCTCGCAGCTACCTAGCGGAATCGAGCTCCACCACATAAAACTACACGAAACAGCCACTTCGTATGCCGAGTGGTATAGCTCCGACAACATACAATAAAGTAACCTCACGCCTAATAGACAAGATGAATAAGCTATTTTTGATAGATGCCTACGCTCTAATTTTTAAATTCTACTATGCCTTTGCAAACAATCCTATGCGCAATAGTGCAGGGATGAACACATCGGCAATATATGGCTTCACAAAGTTCATAAACGATATAATTACTCGTGAAAGGCCACAATACTTGGGGGTAGCATTTGATCCTCCGGGTGGGAATTTTAGGCATAAGCTATATCCTGAATATAAGGCAAACAGAGCCGAGACTCCAGAGGATATTAAAATATCGACACCACACATTAAGCGCATACTCGATGCAATGGGAATACCTGTGCTTGAGGTTGCAGGCTATGAGGCAGACGATGTTATTGGAACAATAACATCAAAAGCGGCATGCAATGGTTTTGAGGTGTATATGGTTACTCCCGACAAAGACTATGGGCAGCTAATTAGAGATTGTGCCTATATGTACAAGCCATCACGCAGTGGCGAGGGTGTCGAGATTGTGGGCAAAGACAAAATAATGGAGCAATATGGCTTCGAAGATCCGTTCCTTATTCGTGATATGCTTGCTCTATGGGGCGATGTGTCCGACAATATTCCCGGTATACCAGGAGTGGGCGAAAAAACCGCTTGCAAACTTCTAAAGCAATGGGGTAATATCGAGGGCATAATCGAAAATATAGATCAAATTAAAGGCAAAGTTGGGCAGAACATAGCAGCCAACCTAGAGGCACTAGAGCTATCGAGAACTCTAGTAACTATCGAACAAAACGTACCTATCGACTTTGAGCCCGACAAGCTAAAAGTTGAGTCGCCACACTATGGCGAGCTACGAAACATATACATAGAGATGGGCTTTCGCTCTCTGCTAAAAGATATTGACTATTGGCAAAGAGCCGAAAACATTGAGCCCGACATGCACCTATCGAGCGAAGGCGAACTCTTGCTATTCGACATGGGCGAAGCTCCCAAACCCAAGCAAGAAGATCCTAGCTCACAAGTAAAGCCAATAGAGCTATCGGCACCACTATCACTATTTGATATGGCGCCTACGCTTTCAAACATAGATAGCAACACACACAACTACCAAAACGTAACGGGTAGCGACAACATAAAAAGGCTAGTAGAGATTATCAAGCTAAGTGGCGAAATGTCAATTGCGACACACACCACTTCGCTAGATGTACGCACGGCAACGCTTGTGGGCATATCAATAGCAGTTGAGCCACACAAGGCATACCACATACCTGTGAGTGGTGACACACAGCAAATTACCGAATACCTAGCACCTCTAGCACAAGTACTAGAGGCTAAACATATAGATAAAATTGGGCAAAACCTAAAGTACGACATCCAAATTCTACAAAGATATGGTTTGCGAGTTGCAGGTTTCTTGTTTGATACAATGGTTATGAATTACACTCTTGAGCCATCACTTAAGCATTCGCTAGAGGATATGGCTGAGAAATATTTATCATACACTACCATTCCTATTGAGTCGCTTATAGGGCGAGGAGCATCTGCGCGAACACTACAAGACATCGACCCCGAAAAGGTGGCGCTTTATGGTTCCGAAAAAGCAGATATTACACTTAGGCTAAGAGCCGAGATCACACAAAAGCTAAAGGAGAGCAATTTGTGGGATCTATACGTAAACATCGAAGAGCCGCTTATCTCTATTCTATCACAAATGGAGATGCGTGGAATTACGCTTGATTGCTCTTTGCTTGGTGCATACAGCAACGAGCTCAAAGCAGAACTAGCCACCATAGAGGAACGAGTGCGAGAAGTGGCAGGCGATAAAATAAACATTAATTCGCCCAAACAGCTTGGTGAATTACTTTTCGAGAAGTTAAAAATTACCGATAAGCCCAAGCGCACAAAGACAAAGCAGTATAAAACCGACGAGGAATATCTGCTTTCGTTGCGTGACAAACACCCTATTATAGATGATATACTAGAGTATCGTGGGGTAAAAAAGCTACTTACTACTTATGTAGATGCACTACCTGCGCTGGTCGATAGCCAAACAGGCAGGTTACATACAACATATAATCAAGCACTAGTTGCAACAGGTAGGCTCAGTTCTACCAATCCAAATTTGCAGAATATCCCAATTAGGGATAAACGAGGGCAAAAGATACGAGAGGCATTTGTAGCTCCATCTAGCGAATATACGCTTTTAGCTGCCGATTACAGCCAAGTAGAGCTACGCATTATGGCACATCTTTGTGGTGACGAACACCTTACACAAGCCTTTAACAACGAAGAAGATATACACTCAGCAACAGCTGCCAAGATATTTGGTGTAGAGCCTAGCGAGGTTACAAAAGAGCAACGAAGAGTAGCAAAGACAGCTAACTTTGGAATTATATATGGTATTTCGTCATTTGGCCTTGCACAAAGGCTAGACATTGCGGTGAAAGAGGCAAAAGAGATTATCGACAACTATTTTGCTTCATACCCTGCGGTTAAGGCATATATGGATAACACCATTACAAAGGCTCGTGAGCTAGGTTATAGCCAAACGATATATGGTCGTAGGCGCATGCTCGAAGATATAAACTCTTCGAATGCTATGGTGCGTGGTTATGCCGAACGAAACGCAATTAATGCACCAATACAAGGGGCGGCTGCCGATATTATAAAGATGGCAATGCATCGTTGTGCCGATATGATTAAAGAGAGCGGTCTAGATTGCAAGCTACTACTTCAGGTACATGACGAACTTATATTCGAAGTAAAAAAGGAGCAAGCACAAGAGGCTGCACAAATTATAACCAAAGCAATGGAGGGGGCAGCAGAGTTGTCGGTTCCTCTAACGGTAGAGGTTGGCGTTGGCGATAACTGGTTAGTAGCACACTAGAGCTATGACAAAGGGTGTAGTACTAGGGGTAAGCGGCGGTATAGATAGCGCCGCTACATCGTTCATGCTCAGGAAAATGGGCTACCACGTTGTGGGAGTGCACATGGTTATGACAGACGAAGACATGGTAGATGCCAAATCTCGCCACAAAGAGATGGAGGCACTACTAGGGATTGAGGTGCGACTATACGATGCTAGAGAGCAATTCAACCAAGAGATCATCAATCCGTTTATAGAGTCATATCTTTCGGCTCGCACACCATCGCCATGCACATGGTGTAACCGAATCATAAAATGGCAGATACTCAAAGATGTAGCCCAAGAGTTAGGGTTCTCGAAGTGGGCAACGGGGCACTATTGCCAAATTGTAGAGCATTCTGGTAAATTATATATTTCGAAAGGGGTAGACCCAAGCAAAGATCAATCATATTATTTGTGGGCACTAGACCAAGAGACACTTGCAGGTGCAATCATGCCACTAGGTGCAATGCTAAAGAGCCAAGTTAGAGAACTTGCGCAAGAGGAATTTGGGCTAAGCGAACTCACAAAAAAACGTGAGAGCATGAGCCTATGTTTTCTCAAAGGTAAGAGCTATCATTCGCTAATCGAGAGCCAATATACTCCAACGGTAGGAGATATTGTCGATGCTAGCGGTAGTGTTGTAGGTAGTCATAATGGTTATCCGCTATATACTATTGCACAAAAAAAGGGGCTCACAATGCCCTCGGGTTTATGTGTTACGGCAATTGACCCTGCAAACAATCGACTAGTGGCAGGTCGTAGCGAAGATCTGCTTCAAAAGAATTTTATACTCGACCAGTGGCAAGCTACCGATAATCAAGAGCTACTATCGTCAAGCGAATTAGTGGTAAAGGTGCGAGGCATTGGGCGCAACCCCGATGGTTATTGTAGCGTTGCTATTAGAGAGGATGGTGGGCTCGATGTGTGCTGTCAGAATGATGCGTGGGCGGTTTGCTCGGGACAACCGGCTGTGTTTTTTATTGGTGATAGGGTTATTGGTGGTGGGTATGTGAGGTAATATACTTTACCTCTTAGCTCATTGGTAGTGCGCTTTACCACCTCTCTCACGGT
>CAYJIL010000011.1:0-23106 GCA_964370235.1 uncultured Rikenellaceae bacterium
GGGCGATTTTAAATATGGCATCAACATCTAGGACATCAAATGTAATAAAGAATAGTAAGTTTGCACTAATCATCTCGCTTGCTCAAATTATTCTAAACTTTGCCTCACGAGGTATTTTCTTAGAATATCTTGGAGCAGACGTACTAGGACTTAACTCTACGGCTCAAAGTTTGTTATCGTTTTTGAACCTTGCAGAGCTAGGTATTGGTACAGCAGTTGCGGTTACGCTATATAAGCCTTTGCACGACAAAGATCATAACGAAATATGTAATATCGTATCTTTGCAGGGGTGGTTCTACAAACGAGTAGCAATGTTTATAATAGTGGGTTCGGCCATATTAATGACCTTATTCCCTGTTATTTTTAAGGATATGCAGCTCCCGTTGTGGTATGCTTATGCATCGTTCTTGGTATATTTGTTGACATCGCTGCTTAGCTACTTTTTTAACTATCGACAAGTAATTCTTTCGGCAAACCAAGAGCAATACAAAATACTAATTAGCTCGAATGTTGTAAAGATACTATTTGTAATAGCACAAATAATTGCAATATCGATACTCGATAATGGCTTTATATGGTGGTTGGTAATTCAGGTTATATCGTCATTAGTGATAACATATACTCTTGACAGGGCTGTAAGAACTTCGCACCCATACATTAGAAAGAGCGAGCACTCAGGCAAAGAACTCAGAGAGAGATACCCCTATGTGCTAGTAAAGATTAAGCAAGTCTTTATGCACAAGCTCACATCTTTCATAGTGTTTCAGGCACAACCGCTGATAGTATATGCCTACTCTTCTCTAAAAACAGTTGCCTACTATGGTAACTATATGTTGATAATACAGGGATTGAGCATAGTTACCGATTCGCTTTTCAACGGGCTTAGTGCAAGTGTTGGTAATCTTGTAGCGGCGGGCAATAAAAGCCAAATTAATAGGGTCTTTGAGGAACTATATAGCTCTCGCTTTTTGCTAGCGTCTATTATGGTTTTGGCAACCTATTTTTTAACACCATATTTTATCACAGTGTGGGTTGGTGCAGAGTATATAATGGAAACCTCTACGCTTGTGTTAATACTCATTACGTTCTTTATTAATATCACACGAGGCACGGTCGATTTCTATATCAACGCATATGGTTTGTTCAAAGATGTTTGGGCACCAGTCACCGAAGGTATTATTAACCTCTCTATGTCGTTTGCGCTTGGTTACTATATGGGAATTAACGGTGTTATCATTGGTGGTATCATTAGTCAGCTAATAATTGTCTTGTGTTGGAAGCCATACTTTCTTTTTACCGAGGGTTTGAATGAGAACATGAGCATGTATATAAAGATATTTGTTAAACATCATCTATCGATTTTTGTAATCGTAGGTTTGGTCTACTTTGCCGATATAGACCCATACGTTGAGTTTAGCGACAATAAGTATATAGATTTTGCAATTAACGCAACAACCATAACAACAACTATTGCAGTGATTCAATTCTCGATCTTGTACCTAATATCACAAGGAATGAGAGATTTTACAGCAAGAATAAATAACATTATTAAGTCGAAATTTTCAAAATAATATAGCTATGAATCTAAAAAAAGAACTAGACGCTAGAGCCGATCTACAACACCTGTTATTTCGTAGGGGATTGATGGTGAGTGCAAAGGATCTTAACACCGATATATATCCGTTCTATGGTAACTGGAAGAAAGAGCGAGTAGGCGACTACACACTTATGTGCCATAAAGAAGCAAACCTATTTCACCATACACAAGGCGGTGTAACACACTTTTTGTTGGGCCACTCATATAACCCATTTACAATGGAGCATCGTGAGCAGGAGCAACTAAAGCTTATAGCACAAAAGTTCGAAGAGGGTAAAGATAGTTACTGGGAGGCAGTGAGCCAAATTACTGGTATCTACATAATGGGATGGTATGATAGCAAGCAAATATCGTTTATTACCGACCCATCGGGTATGCAATCTGCATACTATGCACAAATGAGCGATAACTTTATTGTTACCTCACACCCACAAATTGTTGCCGATTTGTATGACCTAAAGCGAGATGCGTTTGTTGACGAGCTACTTGCATACAGATGGTATGGTAGAGTGATGGGTGCATATCTTCCGGTAGATATGTCGGCATATGCCCCAGTAAAGCGTGTTGTCCCTAACATAGAGTTTTGTTTTGATGGCACTACACTTTCACACCAACGTTTCTATCCGCTAAAAGACCTTAAGGAGTGTGCAAACGAAACCGAATACCAAGAGGTAATTGAGAAGGCTGCTACAATTCTAAAGAATGGTGCCGAGCTAGTTTTGCGCAAATGGGATAAGCCGGGTATTTCGCTAACGGGTGGTATTGATAGCAACACTACATATGCTGCTGCAAATGGAGGCTACCACAAATATGAGTCTTTTAGCTACCTGTCGGCACACAAAGAGACAATTGACGTAGAGGCGGCTAAAAAAATTGCAGATAGATTCAAGACTAAGCACACAATTTATGAAATACCAGCCGATAATAGCGACATAAAAGATTTTGATATTAAGCGTGCTATTCTACATCACAATAGTGGTTACATTGCTCCTCGCAAAGAGAACGAGATACGCAAGCGTATATTCCTTGAAGAGAATTGCCACAACGATGTTGAGGTTAAGTCGTGGGTGTCAGAAACTATTCGAGGCTACTGGTATAAGCACTATGGCAGAAAAACTATGCCTAAACTTTCGGCAAAGCTATATCGCAATTTGTATAAAATATTTATTACAAATCGTTCGCTTGCAGCCAAGATAGACAAACTGTTCGATGAGTATATCACAAAGTTTGAGTATCGCAAAGTGCCTGCTCAATACCCACCTGCCGACCTACACTACAACGAGGTTACGTGGGGTAGCTGGGGAGGAACAAATATTTCGGAAATGAAGTACTGTTTCGACATAACGATCATTTACAATAATCGTCAGTTCTTAGACCTGCTATTTAAAGTGCCGCTAGAGAAGCGTATTGCCGATCAGCACCATCTAGACATGAAGAAATTCTTGAACCCCGAGCTTTATGATATGGGTATTCGTGTTGTAAACATGATGGAGACCGACAATAGAGCAAGAGCACTAAACGCAATTTTTACAGCAAACATGGCATTGCCATTTTAATTAATTAGCTATGAGTTATATGCCTCTAAAACGTCTACTTGACGTGATACTTTCGCTTATTGGCTTTATTATTGTATTGCCACTGTTAATAGTGGTGTGGATACTAATTAAGCTAGAGAGCCCGGGTAATGCAATCTTTAAGCAACAACGCCTAGGCAAAGATGGTGTAGAGTTTACTATATACAAGTTTCGATCTATGGTTGTGGGTGCCGAGAAAAAGGGTAGCGGTGTCTATTCATTCAAAGGCGATGCACGTGTAACAAAGATTGGTCGCATTATTCGTGCAACAAGCATTGACGAGCTACCACAGTTCATTAATATCATTCGTGGCGATATGTCGCTAGTTGGCCCTCGCCCTACGTTGGTGTACCACCCATACAAATGGGGAGAGTATCCCGAGCTAGGTCTCGAGCGATTTAAAGTACGCCCCGGTGTAACAGGTCTTGCTCAGGTGAATGGTCGCAAGACAGTTGAGTGGGAAAAGAGATTTGAGTTTGATGCAGAGTATGTTAAAAATGTATCTCTTATGCTTGATATAAAAATTATTTTAAAAACTATCTTGCGTGTAATCGCAAACAAGGATAATAGCAACGTATAGGGACATGATAAAACTTATGTACATTACTGTTGATACACAAGTAGCAACAATAGCAATGAATAGTGGCATCGACCGCATTTTTGTTGACATGGAGGTTATTGGCAAGCACGATCGACAAGGCGGAATGAACACTGTTCAATCTAAACACACCATTGAAGATATTGCTCGCATTAAAACTGTTATGCAAAGTGGCAAAGAGCTACTAGTGCGCACCAATCCTCTGCACGAGGGCTTGGCACAAGAGGTAGAGGGAGCAATTGCGGCAGGAGCCGATATTTTGATGCTTCCATACTTTTTTACAGCACAAGATGTTGCCAAGTTTGTAGAGATGGTTGCAGGCAGGTGTAAAGTAATGTTGCTAATCGAGAACAAAGAGTCGGCAATCGACAACCTAGACGAAATATTAGCTGTTGATGGAGTCGACGAATATCATGTTGGGCTTAACGACCTTAACCTATCGCTAGGTGGTAAGTTTATGTTCGAGCCACTTGCAAATGGGCTACTCGACAAGATTTGCCACAAACTAAAGGCAACAGGCAAGCCATATGGTTTTGGTGGAATGGCAAGAGTCGATGGTGGTGAACTATCGGGTGCACGTGTCCTTACCGAGCACTACCGTCAAGGCTCGTCAATTGTGATTGTGGCTCGTAGCTTTTGCAACTGCGAACAAGTGGGCGATATAAACGAAATTGAAGAGATATTCAATCGTGAAACCCCAAAAATACGTTCTCTCGAAGAGCAACTAGAGCAGCAAAGCGCACAGTATTTCGAGGACAACAATAACGAAATCAAAAAGATAGTAGAGAGAATTGTAAATGGATAAGATACTGATTACGGGTGCACATCACCCTTCGCAATATCTAACTGAGGAGCTAGAAAAGTGCGGTTTTGAGATTGATTTTGTGACTAACGAGTTAGAAGAGATAGATCGCTCGCTAAGCGATTATAGTGCAGTTATCTGCAACTCGCTGTTTATGCACAACGACATCGAAAAATTTACTTCGCTTAAGTTTATACAACTTACGAGCGCAGGTTTAGACCGTGTTCCGCTTGCTAAAATCGAGGCTCGTGGAATAGAGCTTTGTAACGCAAGAGGTGTTTATAGCGTGCCAATGGCAGAGTGGGCTATATCGTCTATACTTGCTCTTTATAAAGAGTCAAAGCACTTTTTTGTTGCTCAACAAAATCACGCTTGGCATAAACATCGTCACATAAAGGAGCTTTACGGCTCCCGGGCACTAGTTGTGGGGATGGGTAGTGTCGGTGGCGAGGTTGCCAAGCGTTTATATGCAATGGGAGTTGAGTGTTGTGGTGTAGACATCTACAACATTCAAAGCCCATACATAAATGAGTGCTACAAAATTGAGGAGTTAAGCAGCATTATTGCCAACTTTGATGTGGTTGTATTAACACTTCCGCTAACAGAGCAGAGTCGTAATTTGTTTAACAAAGACATGTTTGATGCTATGAAAAGCGATGCTACGCTCATTAACATAGCACGTGGTGGAGTTATCGACCAAGAGGCACTTATTCAAACCCTTAGCGAGGGTAAGTTACACGGTGCTGCTCTAGATGTGTTTGACACAGAGCCACTATGCCCTCAGTCCAAATTGTGGGACTTTAACAATGTAATAGTTACACCACACAACTCTTTTGTGTCTGATAAAAACAAAGAGAGACTCGAAAAGTTGATTGTAAAAAACATAACCAACCATTATGGCTGTTAATAAAACTTTTGTATTAATAACACCCAAAAACCGCACGGCTTATAACTTTAGGGGCGAGCTAATCAAAGAGATTATCGCAAAGGGATATACAGTGTATGTTACGGGGCCAAATCGCATAGATGTTGAGCAAATTGAGGCACTTGGTGCACACTTTGTTGAGATAAAGAACGACAAGAACGGCGTGAATATCTTTGCCGACCTGTGCTATATCTTTGCTTTGTGGTCGCTACTTCGTCGCCTAAAGGCCGATGTTACGCTTGGTTACACAATCAAGCCGGTAATTTATGGCTCTATTGCAGCATGGCTGGCAGGTGTAAAGAGCATTAATGCTATGGTTACGGGTGTTGGCTATCTGTTTATATCGACTAGCCGCAAAGCTCGCATACTAAAAAAACTAGTTATACAGCTATATAGAATTGGGCTTGGTTGTGCCCACTCGGTTATTTTTCAAAACCAAGACGACCGCAACGAATTCATCGAAAACAAGCTAGTTAGCAAGGATAAATGCCATTTGGTAAATGGTTCGGGTGTTAACATGGCTAAGTTTACAAGGCAGCCATTTCCGCAGCAGCTAACATTCTTTATGTTATCGAGAATAATGTATGCAAAGGGTGTAATGGAGTATGTCGAGGCTGCAAAGCTAGTAAAGAAAGAGCACCCCAATGTGCGATTTATGTTACTGGGAGCATTCGAAGATATACAAGATTCAATACCCGAAGATATATTTCGTCAAGACTATATCGACAGTGGTATAATCGATTACTTTGGCGAATCAAAAGAGATTCCAAAGTTCTTTGCACAAAGTTCGGTGTATGTGTTACCATCATATCGAGAGGGCACACCTCGAACAGTGCTTGAGGCAATGGCAATGGGGCGTGCTGTTATTACCACCGATGCACCGGGGTGTCGTGAGTGTGTAAAGGCAGGGCATAGCGGTATGTTAGTTCCTGTTAAAAGCAGCGAAGCAGTAGCAGATGCAATGCGTCAGTTTATTCTCAACCCAAATTTAGTTGAGCAAATGGGCGAGGCATCCTACAACTATTGCAACACAAAATTTAATGTCGATTTGGTTAACAAAGACATGACTAGAATAATGTTTAAAGGTTAGAATATGTGGTTTTTTAGTAAAAAAGTATCAATAGTCGAAGATCTTGTGGGTATGGTAGATATTCACAACCATTTGTTGTATGGTGTTGACGATGGTGCGCAAACTGCCGAACATACCATCGAGATAATAAAGCGATTAAAGAGAATTGGAGCAACAAAATGTTATGCGACTCCACACATATATGCTAGACGCTACGACAACAAAGAAGAGGATCTAAAGCGAATTTTTAATGCTAACATAGTGCCTTTGGCAAAAGAGCACGATTTAGATGTAAAGCTAGCTGCCGAGTATATGATTACTCCAGAGTTTATTACAAGGTTACGCAGGCGAGATGAGTTTTTAACCCTAGGTGATGGGTATTTACTAGTAGAGATGAGTGCGTTTAGCATGCTATCTAGCAACACAACCGACCTATTTGATGAGATGCAAACGGCAGGCTATAAACCAATTTTGGCACACCCCGAACGCTATCAGTTTTGTAATAGCCGCACAATACGCAAGTTTAAAGACTCGGGTGTGAGTATGCAACTAAACATTCTATCACTAACGGGTGGCTATGGCAAAAACGCCCTTAATAACTCGCTAGAGTTACTCGATGCTGGGTTGTATGATTTTGCAGCGAGTGACTGCCATCGAGCCGAGACCCTAGGCAAACTAAAGAGCTTAAAACTACCCAAGAAGCGAGCCGATAAATTAATAAATCTAATAATGAATACAATAAGAGAGTTTAGCTAGCATGTGCTAGCTAAACTCTTTTTCTTGGTTAATATGCCTTTTGCTACACTAATTCTTTTTCGATGCAAATAGATCTTTTTCGCCAACGGCATAGGGTAAATACTTTGAGAATATGGGTTGTGCTGCTGCGCATATAACTAGCGTAAGCAGAGTTAACACATATGGATTATCTAGTGCGCCAATGGGTTGCATGCCTAGCGCTACTCCTAGTGGGCGATAGATAATTTGGTGTATGCCGACAATTAGTAAGGTGTTACGACCTAGGTATGATAACACGGGTATGTTTTTTAGGTTTAGCGATTTAAACAAGAATATCACAGCCAATATCGATGCCATTGCTATAATGTATGCCATGTAGTTTTCGATGATGTTGTTGCTTAGCACTAGTCTCACTTCAAATGTTTGTGTTAACACCAGCGAAATGGCATATAGCGCAATACATAGCGGTATGTTGTAACGATCGAGCTTTGTTCCCTTGTTTACAACTGCGCTACCTTTGAGCAAAACACCCAAATAGAAAAACGGCATCGAAGTCATTGCAGTATCAAAGTGCAAAGGCAAGAAAGTTTCGTTATTACCTAGATTCTTACCCACCACAGCAATCGCAATAATTGGCAAAGCTACTATTAGTTTACGATATTTATCGAGCGATGCAATTTTGCCCAATGCCAAATCATACCCTTTCTCTAGTAGTGCATAAATCATAAATGCCCAAAACAGTGCAAACAGATACCAAATAGGTACATTAAAAGACATTTTTTGGGTAAACATATCTGTTATACCTTTTGCCTCGGTAATAAGATATTGTGGTGCCAAAAACATTATAGCATAAAACATGATGTATGCCATAAAGTAGTAAATAAAAAATGGCACTAGTATTCTGTTTATTTTGTTTATTGCCAATGATTTAATACCGCCATAGTTTTTGTAAAAGATACCCGACACGGCAAAGAAAAGCGGCATTATCGTAATCTCTAGCCCCGGAATATTGTGTGCAATATAGCAGTCACAATGCCCCATTACCATTAATATAATGAAGACTCCTTTTATATTATCTAAATAGTCGATGCGGTTCATAAACAAAGGTTAAGGCGGTATGTGCTACAATTTAATTGCTCATACTGCATAGTTAATAATCACAGCAAGTTACATAATTTTATCGATATAAGCAAACCCATACAAAAAAGAGGGCGTTTCGATTTATTCGAAACACCCTCGTTGTTGTGTGATAGACCAAATTTATTTGATTGGCTCAATCATAAAGCTAAACTGGTAATCTGCATAAGGAACCATGTGCTCTGGGCGAGGAAGTGTTCCCCAGCTGTTAACACATCCAAGTCCCGACTGCTCGCTATCGATTGTGACAGTAACAAAATCTGCCTCCTCGACTTGTGGCGAGTGTCTTTGATCCTTTTGTTTGCCATCGTCAAGCGACTCAATTGTGTAGTTGAGTGCCGACATTGCAACTGGCTCTGCACCTTGGAATTTAAGTCCAAAACCTCCCATGTCGGTTTGCTCCCACCAACGAACATCGCTCTTGTTACCTGTCTCTTGTGGGCGAATATACGAGTAGAATTGCTCGTCTACGTTTTGGTCGTAAAGTCCAATGAAAGTAGATGTCTTGCGGTCTACATAGTTCTCGATTGGGCCACGGCCATAGTACATAATCTCGCTCATTACCTTTGGCATTTGCATCTTCATACCAAAGCGGAATAGGTTTGGTACCTCTTTACCATCGGCAGCTACCATCTTTTGAGTTACTTTGATAGCACCTTCGTTGTTGATAAGATAATTAATGCTAAGTGCTGCACCAACCTCTGGCATATCATACTGTGCATCTACCGCTACTAAACCATTCTCCATTTTTGTTTCAAACGATTTTAGCTCAAGTGTAGGGTTGCGCCATACTGCCCATCTGTTGTTTAGTCCTGCTCCCATATCATTATCGGTTGGGGCTCTCCAAAAGTTTGGAGTAAGTGCTCCGCCCTCTTGTAGTAGTGCTCTGCCATCAACAATATATTTGTTGATGCAACCAGTGCTCTTGCTAAAATCGATTTGGAATGTCTCACCCCTAACAACTGTGTAAATGTGGTTAGAGTTGTCGATAACTGGCTCTACTACATCAATGTTAACAAGTTGCTTGTTCTCTATATTAAGCGATTGTGCAGCTTGCTCACGCACCATAATTTGGCTCTTTGCAATTTGATGACCAGCCTCTAACAAGCCATCCTTGTGTTTTAATGCAAAGTCTACGTTTAGTATTAGCTCGCCCTCTGCTTTTGCACCATCAAAGCTAATTGTAACCTCTTTGCGTGCTTGTGGTGCAATATCAAGGCTAGTTATTGTACCGCTATCTACTGCTTTACCGTTTGCCATAAGCTCCCAATTAAGCTCATATCTAGCTAGATCGATAAAGAAGTTCTCGTTGTAAATAGACAAGGTAGCACCATTTGCGCTTAGTTTTGTTGCCTCTACCCAAATTGACTGGTGATAATATTTCACCTCGTCGGCATGTGGGTTTGGCTTGCGATCTGGGCTAATAAGTCCGTTATTACAGAAGTTATTATCCGATGGGTCATACGGGTTGTAGTCGCCACCATACATATAAATCATGCGATCTTTTTGGTCATATCCACGCAAACTTTGGTCTACAAAATCCCAAATAAAACCACCTTGGTAGCTAGGATATTTGCGAATAAGATCCCAGTACTCCTTAAAACCACCTTGTGAGTTACCCATAGCATGTGCATATTCACACTGAATTAGAGGAACTTTAACATCGCTCTGCTTGCTATAATTCTCGCTCTGTTCATAGTTATAGTACATTGGGCAGAATATATCTGTGTGCTCAAAATCCATCTCGGCTCTCTCATACTGCACAGGGCGGCTAGAGTCCATGCTCTTTACAAGATCATATGCCTGCTCAAAGTTTGTACCCATACCAGCCTCGTTTCCAAGCGACCAAAAAATAATTGATGGGTGGTTGTAGTTGCGCTCAACATTACGCTCGTTACGCTCAAGGTGTCCCGATGTGTAATCTACGTTGTGTGCAAGCGACTCTTTACCATAGTGCATACCGTGTGACTCGACATTTGCCTCGGCAACCATATATATACCGTATTTGTCGCAAAGCTCATAAAAATAGTCATCGTCGGGGTAGTGGCAAGTACGAACAGCGTTGATATTAAGCTCTTTCATAATCTTAACATCCTCTTCCATGCGCTCTCGGCTCACTACATATCCACCGTCTGGGTCTAGCTCGTGGCGGTTAGCTCCCTTGAAAAGAACCGGTTTGCCATTAACAAGCACTTGTCCATTCTTAATCTCTATCTCTCTAAAGCCAACGTTCACTGGCACTACCTCTGTTACCTTGTCGCCACTCTTAACAGTTGCTGTTAGTTTGTATAGATTTGGTGTCTCGGCACTCCACTTTAGAGGGTTTTCGACAGCCATTGTCGTAGCTATATCGCCACTTCCGCTAACAGTGCTAGTTGCAACGCTCTTGCCTTGTGCATCGGTAAGATTAAGCTCAACAGTTGCTTTGCCATCTACCTTTAGGTCGATAGCTAGCTCGCCATTGCGGTAATTATCGTCTAGCGATGGAGTAATGCGAATATCGGCAAGGTTTACCTTTTCTCTTGCATATAGATAACAATCACGAGCCACACCCGTTAGACGCCAAAAATCTTGATCCTCTAGGAATGTGCCATCGCTCCATCTAAACACCTGAAATGCTATTAGGTTTTTGCCTGGCTTTAGGTATTTTGTAATATCAAATTCGGTCTCTAGCTTGCTATCTTCGCTATAACCAACATACTTGCCATTAACCCACAAATACATGTTTGATGACACAGCACCAAAGTGTGCTAGTACCTCTTTGCCATCCCAATCTGCTGGAATTTCGATAGTGCGGCGATATGATCCCACGTGGTTATTCACGATAGGCACATCTAGGCTATATTGTGCTTGGGATGTTCTCCACTGGTAACCAACGTTCACATATATTGGGTCGCCATAGCCGTTTAGCTCCCAGTTTCCGGGAACAGGCATCACGCCCCAGCCCTTGTCGTTAAAGTTGGTAGCGTAAAAATCGGTTGGACGCATATCTGCATCCTTAACCCAATTAAACTTCCAATTACCGTTTAACGATAGGTAGTTTTGTGACTCTTGTGGGTTTGCTAGTTTAGCCTCCTCTGCTGTTTGATATGCAAAAAAAGCGGTGTGCATAGGTGCACGGTTCACATGGTTAATGTGAGGGTTACGCCACTCATCCTTTGGTTGGGCAGTGGCTATCCCTGCCAAGGTACAACCAAGCAGGGATAGTGTAATGCTTCTTCTATTCATCTATTAGTTTTTAGGTTTTTAGTGAACATACTTTTGTGCAATCTCGCCACCTTTGCTGTCTTTAACAGCCATCTTTAGCATACCGCCATTGTGGTCAAAGTAAATTGCCTTAATCTTGTGTGTACCCTTCTTTAGTGCAATTTGTCCGCTAAGCTCACGTGGAGAGTGGCCACCATCGTTGTCAACAACAACTAGGTCGTTAACCTCTAGTATGCTACCATCGTCCGATGTTAGAGCAAACGTATAAATATCATCGGCAGGTACATCGATATATCCCGTAAACACAAGTCCTATATTACCCTTTGCTCCCTCTGGAATAACCACACCTTCGGTAACAAAGCTCTTGTTTAGTTTAGCCTTCTCTACCTCTCTACACTTTTCGCCTTTGTAGTTGTGCCAGTTTGCGTTTAGTCCCGCTTTTGGGTTGGCAACCGTTTGTGGCTCAAATGGCTGTTGCTTTATGTAGTTTGTAGTGTACAAAGTTCCACGGCGGCCACGCTCGTGGAAAATAGCAACCTTAATATTTGTTGTTTTATCAATCTCGAAAGGCTCTGTATATAGCTGTGAGCTAGTCGTTGGGTCGCTACCATCAGTTGTAAAGCGAATCTCGGCACCTTTGTGCTCGGTAGTAAACTCAACAGTATCTTTGTCGGTAAAGACAACGCTCTGCTGCATGTTGTCAAGCTCTGGAGTCCAGTACGTAATATCTAGTGCGTCTAGTCTAGGGTTGTGCTGCGATAGTCGGCTCTTAAAGTCCTCCCAGTTACGCTCGCCACCCCAGCCAATTTCGGCTACTGCTAGTGCACGAGGGAATAGCATATAGTGCATACGCTCACGAGATGGAATCCACTCACACCATACGTTACCTTGCACACCTTTAATTAGCTTCTCTTGCTCAGGCGAAAGACCTTTGATTGGCTCGGCTGTATATAGCTTTTGTAGTGTGTTGTTGTCTTGTGCATAGTCAAAATAGAACCATGAGTTTGGCGATAGAATTGCCTCGTTACCTTGCTCGGTAGCCTCTGGTACCGAATTTGGAACCCAGCTTCTCCACCATGTAATTGTAGCAGTTGGCGAAAGGCCACCCTCTAGAATTTCGTCCCAACCAACTAGTTTCTTTCCGTTATCGTTAAAGAATTTCTCCATGTACTTCACAAACCATGCTTGTAGCTCCTCTTCGGTGTCTAGTTTGTTTGCTCTCATGCGAGCTTGGCAGTCTGGACACTTCTTCCAGTTTGCTTTCTCTACCTCGTCGGCACCTAGGTGTACATACTCATATGGGAATAGCTCGAATACTTCGGCATATATGTTCTTGCAAAACTCTAGCGCACCCTCTTTTCCTGGGCAGATAGGCGAAGAGAATGTTTGTCCCCAGCCTGTTTCGTTAAAACATGATACACTATCATAATTTTGCATTGCTACCAAGAAGTGACCTGGCATATCAATTTCTGGTAGAATGTCGATACCACGCTCTGTTGCATAGCTTACAATCTCACGAATATCGTCCTGAGTATAATATCCACCATATAGGCTCTTGCCATCTACCTCTTTAAGGTTCTTTGCAGGTAGTGCCATATCTGGGTTGTGCTCGGCATCAACTCGTCTTATACACTCTTTGTCGTGTGCGTTATACTCTCTCCAGCCACCATTTTGTGTTAGTAGTGGGTATTTCTTAATCTCGATACGCCATCCTTGGTCGTCGGTTAGGTGCCAGTGAAACTTGTTTAGCTTATATAGAGCCATAATATCTAGTAGCTCCTTTATCTCCTCTTTTGTATAGAAGTGACGAGACACATCTAGCATTAAACCACGCCACTCATACCTAGGCGCATCCTCGATTGTTACCGCAGGAATTGCCCACTCGGTAATATTTGCTGCCAAATCCTTAGACTCTATTTGAGCTGGTAGTAGCTGACGAAGCGATGAGATACCGTTTATTACACCGTTGTAATCGGCACCCTTAATTTGGGCTTGTGAGCCGCTGGCTACAAGTGAATAGCCGTTTTGTGGCATTGCACTATCTAGCGAAAGAGTAATGTCTGCATTGTCGCTAGCCACTTTTACACCAAGCCCCGAGTTGCGATTGATGATAGTAGCAAGGTAGTTAGCCGCCGCCTCAAGGCTACTGTCTGTATAGCCAATAGTTGTAGAGCCATCTATTACAAATGCTCCCGAACTTTGAGTAATGGACTTAGGCTGTGGGATTATTGCTATGGGCTCTGTCGAAGGAGTCGAGCAAGATGATACTACACCCAAGAGTGCAATACCAATAAATCTAAGTAGTTTTCTCATTTTTTGTTATTAGTTTATAGTGTTTTATTTCTTTTGAAAAATATTGAATGGTAACGAGCTACCCTCGATAAGTAGCGTAACCACTCCGTGTGATGGGACATTAAATGTACGGCTAAGTTCCTTTGAATTCTTGTGTTTTTTCTTGCTCCACAAATCTTGCATTTTATACCCTTGTGTGGCATCTATACCCACATCGCTAAGCGTGAACGATATGTCGCTATCTTTGCCCGAGCGATTAAATAGTGTAACGGCTACTTTCCCGCTCATAGTATGTGTGAGAGGTTTTGCCCACACCTCTAGGTCGCCACCATCTGCCACTCGTCTGGCTTGGTAGAACAGAGGGTCTTGGTTTAGTGCAATAATATCTTTGTTTGTGATAATGCCTAGTGTCTCTTTCGACATTGTAGTAAGGTCGTTACCAGCTAGCAGTGGCGATACCATCATTGCCCACATGGTAAAGTGTGACTTATCCTCCTCGTAGCTCATACCACGCCCTACTTGCAGCATATCCATATCGTTATAATGCCCCGGCGAGCAGTACATCCATAGGTCGGCATTCAAATCTATAATGTGTGTAATTGTCCCAAAATCGGGTGCTATATCGCCCGATATTCTCCACGAATCGGCAACTAGCGTAACCCATTTTCCGGGGAACTTCCATCTACAAACATTAAACGTAGCATCGGGGCGCATTCCGTACACTATCTCGCTAATTTTTGTGTATTGTGTCTGCTCGTCTAGTCCAAGCCAGTCTGCTCCACACCAGTCTACTTTAATGAAATCATATCCCCAATCACACAACATAAGGGTAATATCTTCGTACTCGTGGCCATACATACCACAGCCAATGCTAATGCTGTCCTTGTCGTAGTGTGCTCCACATGTGTTTATACCTGCATCGCTATAAATACCTGCTTTTAACCCTTTTGAGTGTATGTAGTCGGCAAGTGCCTTCATTCCGCTAGGGAATCGCTCTTTGTGTGTGAGTAGTGCACCGCTTGCATCTCGCCCTCCAAAAAAACCATCATCGGTGTTTATAAAGCTATATCCAACGCTTTTCATTCCGTTTGATGCCATGGCATCGGCTTGCGATTTTATAATATCTTCGTTTATTCCAACTCGATAGTTGTTCCAGCTAGCCCAGCCCATAATTGGAGCTCTTGCTTCTTTGTCTTGTGCATTTGCCTCTGTGCTAAATATTGCGGCTAGTAGTAATATGGTATATCTAAGTAATCTCATAATCAATAGTAAAGTGTTTGTTACTCCCCTAGGGTAGTGCCCTCGTTAAACTTTTGGTTATTAGGTAAGCCTGGTTTTGCTACGCCCTCTTTCATTAGCTCTTTTAGCGAATCAAAATAGTAGCGATATACATCTCTAGGCATTGCATTCTTTTGGTTACACACCTTGGCTGCCATTCCCACAACTTCGCCCATGATGCCCGTTGTTCGCATTACACGCACCGTACCAAGTGCCACGTGAGTTACGCTAATATTTCGCCCTGCCATAAACAAATTGTCTACATTGCGTGAATATAGGCAGCGATATGGAATAGGGTAAATGTGAATTGTGCGATGGTCGGCTATCGACAAAAACTCGTTACCGGGGAATTTCTTGCTATTGTTAGGGTCGGGGTAGTGTAGGTCGATTGTCCACGTAGTTGCCCCTGTTGCGTCTTCGTGGAATACACGTTTTGTTAGGTCATCCTCTTTGAGTATATAATCGCCCAATAGCCTGCGTGATTCTCGCTTGCCTGCAATGTATGCTACCCAGCCTAGTTTGTCGTTAGCAAATTCGCTTTTTTTGCTATATCTGTTTTTGAGGAAGCTCCAGTTCGAGTATATAACCAACATTCCGTAGTCTCTCACTCGTTCAAAGTCGGTGATCTGATCTCGGTTCATGCCCGTTTCCCAAGTCCATTCGCCCATTCTAACGTGCTGGAAATTGTCTTTGTTAAACTCTACGCCATGGCTAAAATCGGGGAACGTAGATGGCGAGTCGTGACGGTCGGAGTACCATTGAACCGATGAACCCATAGTTAACTTATCGGCTACATCGGGTGCTAGGCTTTCGCCAAACTGTGCCTTTGACTCTCTACCCATGTGAAAATCGGCCCCAGCCAAATAACCCACCGTGCCATCGCCCGTACAATCCGAGAAGATGGGTGCCGATAGCTCAATATCTTCGTTTGTTTCGATATTGCGAGCAATAACGCTAGCAATTTTTTTGCCATCTTTTGTTATTGCATATACTCTGTAATTTGGAAATAGGGTAATATTCTCTTCGCCTGCAACGATAGCCTCTTTCTTGTGATCTTCGTAGTATGACGCAGGCCTAGCATTACCAAATGTTGTGTGCCCAAACTCTTTTTGTAGGCCGCCTAGCTCTTTGTATTCGCCCACTTCGATTCTACCTCCTAGGTGAACACGTATCTCAGAACTATTATTACCACCAAGCACAGGGCGGTCGTTAATAAGCGCAACCTTTAGCCCTAGTCTTGCTGCCGAAACCGCTGCACTAATGCCAGCCACTCCGCCACCTACTACCACTAGGTCATATTCTCCTTTGTTTGTAGGCTTAGAATCAAAACCCATGATTGCTCTTCTAAACTTATCGAGTTGGGCAATATCTGATGGTGGAACATCGTCCTTTTTGGTTGTTAGATATATAGCATCACATCTGCCATTAAAACCACTTAGATCGACAAGCGAGAGTTTTGTTTCGCCCTTTTTTATCTCTTTTTGCCCAGCATACTGCCACATCCATTCATCGCCCTGCGCCCCTAGTATTTGTGGTAGCTTTTCGCCTGCTACTGCAAGTTGAAATTTACCAGCACCCTCGGCTTTGCTCCACGGTGATGTCCAGTTATATGTTCTAACATAGATGTGGTACTTGCCACTTTTTTTTATGTTGATAGTGGTTGTGGCATCTTCTACTTTTTCGCCCATACCGTGCGCCATAATATATGGCGAACCCATCAAATCCATAAATTGTTGATCTACTACCCAGCCCCCTTTGCTCTCAAAACCTTCGGTCTCAAGATAAATACCTTGTGCTTTACTAATTGTGCAAAACGAAACAAGAAACAGAGTTAACGTAAGTAGGTGTTTGCTGATAGTTTTCATTTGTTTGGTTAGGTTTAAGTTAAATAGTGTTCTGCAAAAATAGTTAAAAGATTCGATATTGGCAATATATTTGTATGTATCGTGCTTTATTGTAAGTGTTGGTTTTTGTCTATAAATGTTGTGTGCAATTTTTGTATCTATAATCGTGTTATAATATTAGTACAAAAAACTATTACTATGAAAACTACAATCATAACAGCCATACTAGCTATTTTTTCAATAACTATGGGCATAGCACAAGAAAAAGAGACCATGAAACTAAAGGAGTTAACACCACACGAAAAACGAGTAATAATTGACAAAGGAACCGAAGCACCTTTCACTGGTGAATACACCGATCACAAGGCAAAAGGTATATATACCTGCAAGCAGTGTGCTGCTCCGCTGTACCGTTCAAAAGATAAGTTTGTGTCGCATTGTGGCTGGCCATCTTTCGATGACGAAATCGATGGGGCAGTAAAACGAGTGCCCGACGCCGATGGTCGCCGAACCGAAATCGTGTGTGCTAAGTGCGATGGTCATTTGGGGCATGTGTTCGAGGGCGAAGGCTTTACGGCCAAGAATATTCGACACTGTGTAAACTCTATTTCAATGGATTTTATACCAGCCGACTAAATAGCAAATCTATGCCGTTTTTGTCTCATACTCACATAGTGCATCGGCAAGCTCTTTTGCCAAACGTGTAGGATTTTTGCTACCGATAGATATTTTTCTGTTGGTTGATGGTATGGTAAACTCTATTGCGCTTGTGAATGATGCGCTATAGAGTGTGCCGCCATTATAGTGTTTAATGCCTACACCATAGTACCATGGCAGTTCTCTTTTGGTGATAGTGCTAATATCGTCAAAAGTAAACGCTCTCTTTATAATCCCAAAGCCATACACTATCTCTAGTCTGTCAGCATATACTGTTGTTTTGAGCGAGTAGAATATAGTAATTTGCGCAATCATCAGTCCCACCAAAAAGCAGGTGAGTGTAATGCCAATGGGGCGAGAACCAATTTGGTGTATGTAGCTATATACAATAAGCAATATAAGAGCTAGCAGTGGTATAATTACCCACCAGCTGATTTGTAGTTCGCTATACTTTTTCATAAGACTATTAGTTTGGGGGTTCATAGTGTTCAAAATTAGTTATTTATGGTATATTATCCAAATATAACTATCTTTGACACATGATTTTAGGTATAAAAAATAGGGATGAAATTTTGAACCTCATACTTAACCGGTTTAGGAGCGACTTTGCTCGTGAGTGTTCAAGTCGAGTTTTGGCAATAGATGGTGGGGTAGAGAGCGTATTTGAGCTTATGGTAGCCGATAATTCACAATTTTCGCTTGCCAAACAAAAAGAGATATGCTTTCGATCGGCATATGTGCTAGACTATATATACTTTAACTATCCTAGCAATTTTGCCCCTTTGCAAGAGCGATTTATCGAATACTTTCCTAGTTGTACAAACCCCAGTGCTCAGTGTCACTTCCTCAAAATAATGGCCGATATTCTCAAGCACCATACACCAAGCAAGGCACAAATCGAGCTTATTGCCACTGCAACTGCCAAATGGATTTCGCACCCCAAATGCAAAATAGCGGTAAAAGTGTGGGCTATGAACATACTATCCACCCTACGCCCAAGTGTAGAGTGGATAGATGAAATGTGGGATGATATAGAAATTATGGTCATGGCAGATGCATCGCCAGCTATTTTGGTTCGCAAGCGACGAGGTTGGATCTAGCCAATCATTATAACCACAAGTGATAGTACCGAAATTATAAACCATAGCCCAACACCCAAGATAAGAGGTCGTGCACCCACTTTCTTAATAGCCCCTAGCGTTAGCCCGCTACCAATCAAGAACAGTGTAGCCGAAAGCGAAGCGTGTGAAACAAGCGAAATAACACTTGATAGCTGTGCTGGAATAGATGTATATGTGTTGATAACCATTGCAACAATAAACCACATAATAAACCATGGTATCTTTATTTTTGTGCCTTTTTTGTTGAATGCCATCATCGAGACAATCGACACAGGAATTATCCATAGTGCTCGTGTGAGTTTTACAGTTGTTGCAATTTGTAGAGCCTCTGAGCCATAAGCCGCACCTGCGCCCACTACCGAGCTAGTATCGTGTATTGCAATGGCTGCCCATAGTCCAAACTCGCTTTGCGAAAGGTCGAACATTAGCCCTATCGAAGGGAATATAAGCAGAGCTACGGCATTTAATATAAATATAGTAGCCATCGAGATTGAGATTTCGCTCTCATCGGCTTTAATAGTTGGTGCTACGGCTGCAATTGCACTACCACCACATATCGCAGTACCCACCGCAATTAGGTATGCTATCTTACGCTTTATATTCATTAGCCTACCAATAAAAATACCTGCAAGCGTTACAACCACTACCGAGACAATCGTAAACATCATACCATCTTTGCCTGCTGCCATTGCAGAGTGTAGGTTCATGCCAAAGCCAAGCCCAATAACTGAGCCTTGCAGTAGATATTTAGATACAGTAGAACTTTTTTTATGAAACGGATTGCCCAGAGTTAGGGCGTATGCTACGCCAGCAAGCAGCGAAATAGCCGGTGACACAAAGAACGAAGCAATAAATAATGCAACGAAACCAATTTTGATATAGTTCATCGTTTAATATTTTATTAGTCGATGCAAAGGTATATTTTTTTTGCTAACCACAATCATTATAATTCGTTTTAACGAATTTTACGCAAACTTAGTATAGAAGGCATTTTGGAGGAAATACTATCTCTTGCCTATATGGTGCTATGTATGCTACCGGTTGTATTGGTTGTTATTTGTATGCTGCGCCTTGGGGATTGGTCAAATGCTAAACAATAGGTGGTTGTTTAGTTGGCACACCTAGCTACAAAAATAATCTTCTCACCTTTTCATTATTTTGAAAAAGTGAGAAGATTATCATGGTTTAAGCATTGCGGGTTATCTCTCGAATGCTATATCTTCGAATATAATTTTGTCTCTGTCGAGCTTTATGTGAGATGATGATATACCAATCTCTAGCTTTTTGATATCAGGTTTTTTTGCCTTAATTCGCTCAACTTTTATCCTAATCCTAATAGGTATATTGCGAGGGAGTTCGCTCTCGATACTCTGAGATTTGAATCGATGTTCGCCTACACCCACCTTTACAATAGAGTGAAATTTGTCTACCTCTTCGCCTTTGTCGTTGTATATAATCGAAGGGTTAGATACAGCGTGCCCACCATTAAGTGCTATGTGCATATCTTCTGCTGTATTTGTTACCAAAAGATCAATGAATGCTGCACCTTTGCGTAGTGTAGCCTCTTGCACCTCTATCTTAATGTTTGGGTGTGGTGATGTAACTTTGGTTTGTGCCCCAAGTTCTATTATGTTAGCTAGTAAAGCTATAATTAGAATTGATAATTGTCTCATTTTGTTATATATAACTAGTTTGTGTGATGGTGTCTATTTGTTAAGATTGATACCATCAATCATAATTTTTTCGTTAATAAACGCTAGGTCTACACACGAAATACCCACTGCTAGCCTAGTGATTACCTCTGCGTTTTTCTTAATGCGCTTAACTCTAACTTTTAGCGTTTGTGGCTCATTATCAATGAGTAGCTTTTCGGTTTTGTAGGTTTTGTATCCACCACTTTTGAATGTTGCCCCAATTGACGAATTGTGTAGCGTGTATTGGTTACCTAGGTCGTCATACGCTTTGGTGGGATTCTCTAGTAGCTCTCCGCCCGATATAGTTACCATGGCATTGCCATTGTGCCTAGTGAGCTCTAGCTCTACATATAGGTCGTTTTTTACAAGTTCTGCATTTATGAGCTTTACCTCCAAATCGTTGTGAGGCGATGTAATAGTTTGTGCGCTTAGATTAATGTAACTCAAAATCATTGCCACAAGTAGAAATAGTGCTTTTTTCATATTCAATGTTAATGGAGATAGTCGCTCCTTTAGTTTAATCTCTGTTTTAAAACAGTATTATTAATTTAGTTTTATCCGATTAAATATAGCAAACTAGAACTATTTGTCGCTCGGGCGGTAGACAAGTTCAGCAATGCCATTTGACGAGCTAGTCTCAATTAATTTAAGTCTAAGTTCCTTGTCTTTTGCCGAGAATAGAGGAATGCCTCCTCCCAATATAGTTGGTATTATCGAAATCTTATATATATCGATAAGCCCCAAGTCTATGAGTTGGTTCGCAATGTTTGCTCCGCCGCATATCCATATATTTTTGCCCTCTTGCTTTTTGATTCGTGCTATTAGCGAACCAATGTCCTCGCTGGTAAACTCTATGTTTTCGCTAGGTTCAACTGTGCGATGAGTGAGCACATAGCTCTTTTTGTCGCTGTACACCCATGTGTCAGGCGATAACTCGGTTGTAATTTGGTGATATGTCGAGTAACCCATTACAACGGTGTCTATGTCTTGATAAAAAGCAGGATATGTACCCATACTATTCTCATCGCTACCATCGCCAATGAGCCAGCTAACATCGTGATTCGATTTTGCGATATATCCATCAAGGCTCATCGCAATGTATAAAACAGTGTCTCTCATATCTATGTGATTATTAGTTTATTAGTGTTTGTTTGCGTTGGGTGCTACTTCCTCGTTTGCATTCAAAATATAACAATATTTTGTGTCAAATTTAATACTTATTGGTAAATAATCAAATGAATTAGGGGAGCTCTAAGTAAACTTAGTCCTCCCCCGCTTCGCAATTATTTATTCTTAAAATTTGTTTATGTGTAAAGATGTTACGCTCTAAGTGCATTAAAATCTATCCCTGTCGACTTACCGTCAAGTGTGCTCTCATACAAATCGTATAGTGTTGTTTTTGAAAGAATCGCTTTTGAATCAGCAATTAGCTTATTAATGCTATTGTGGAACATACAGCTTTCGCAATCTACACATGCACAGTTAACATCCGGAAGAAGTTCTCTACATGGCTCCATGCGTAACTCTCCTTCTAGTGCACGAATAATCTCTGTAACAGAAATTTGGCGAGGGTCTCTTGTGAATATAAAACCCGGATTTGATCCACCAATCTGACTTCTAAGATAACCTGCTTGCGTTAACCTATGTAACGATGGCATTAGCGCTCGTTTGTTTATGTTAAACTTCTCGGCCAACTCAGGTGCTGAGATCATATTCTTGTTTATGTATGACTCTACCATTGCTCTACTAGCAATAATAAATAGTCTTGTTGAAGTAAGAAACATCTTTCTTTGTTTAAAATCGTTACCTTGCCGAACACTACAGATTCCGCATTCAGTACAAATACACCCTATCGCTGTATTTGCGTATAGTGCAAAAGTACGCTTTTTGTTCTGTAAATGCAAATATTAATCATTTATTTTCTTGTAAATTTAGCTTTAATTCAAAAAATGTTATTTATATATCATAATTAATACTATGGTTAAATTTTTAAAATGAAATCAAATATCTGTTTAATATGTAATATTAATATTTATTGTCTAATATTTAATTATTAATTTTTTTTATTGTATAAAGTTATTTCTTTTGACTAAATGTCGAATTTATTGATATAAATGGTGTTTGAAGCTCGAGTTTTTTATAAATTACAAATACACTTGCGCTTTGTCTTGTTAGTTTCTTATCCTATCTTTGTAAACAAATATAAATGATATTATAATGTACTATACCGAAGATACAAATATTTCTAAGCTATCTCTACATTTTGTTGGTAACAATTTGGGTGATGCTCCATTTCGCCTATCAAACTCTTTGCTCGAGATTGACGATCAAATGGCAACGCTACTGAGATCTTATTTCTTTAGTTCTTTTAAAGAGGGAATCTATTTTACACTATTCCACGAAAGCGATCTTGCCCTAAACGAAGTGTACAGCTACGTGTCTGCAATATTCGACGATCCCGACTCTTTGCACGAGAACTCATGCAACTTGGCAAAACATCTACATTCTCGTTCGTCACACCCCAATATCAAGGGAGGCGAGTTCTATGTTGTCTACTTCGAGGACTGTATAGTTGA
>CAYJIL010000011.1:23206-34966 GCA_964370235.1 uncultured Rikenellaceae bacterium
ACCCAAAACGTTATTACAATGGCAAAGAATTTTGTAACCAAAGAATTGCCAAAAGAGTTCGAGGTATCTCGTGCCGACCAAGTAGATATGATTAACCGCACAGCACAATTCTTTAAAGAGAATGACTCGTTCGACATGCAGGAGTTTGCCGCAGCAGTGATTGAGCAACCCGAAGTAATCGAAAGCTTCAATAGGTTTAAAGACAATTATGCCGCCGAACGTGACATCGAAATCTCATCGAATTTTGACATATCATCTGTGGCTGCTAAGAAGGGTGCTCGCTCGCTTAAGAGCGTGATTAAACTCGACAAAAACTTTCATATATATATCCATGGCGATAGATCAAAAATCGAAACGGGCGAAGATAGCAAAGGTAAGTTCTATAAAGTTTACTTTGATAATGAAAGCTAAAGAGCACATGTTATAAGCATACAAAAAAAGGTTCGCAGCCATTGGCTGCGAACCTTTTTTGTATATCGAGTATAGATTTACTGTAGCTTTAGTTCAGCTTTAACAAGTGGCGTTAGATCGATAGTGTTTGCCTCGTCAACATAAACTAGACCTGCTGTCTGTAATGCATCAAATGTAACTGTAACACCTTGCTCCTTGCTTACTTTTGCGATAGCCGCCTCGATTCTCTCAGTGATTGGGTTCATTAGAGAAACTTGTAGGTTTTGGATATCTGTTTGTGCTGTACGTTGCATCTCTTGGCCACGGCTCTGAAGCTCTGCAAGCTCCTTCTCCTTTTGCTGGCGCATTGCATCTGTGTATGTAGATGCTTTTTGCTGGTAATCTTCGTACTTGTTGTTAAACTCTACCTGACAAGCCTCAAGCTGCTCAGAATAGTCTTTTGCAAGAGCCTCAACCTTAACTTGTGCCGAATCTCTCTCTGGCATTAGGTTGAAGATATCTGCAGAATTCACACGTCCAATTTTTGTTTGTGCGCTTAGTTCAGTTGCCGAAAAAAATGATGCAGCTGCCACTAATGTTGTAACTAGGAATTTTTTCATAAAAGGTTTTCTGTTTATTAATATTTTATCTATTTCAATCTCTCGATCACCATGTTCGTAAGGTCTAACTTAGGTGATTGATATATGGTGGCACGAACATTCGATAGATCAAATATCATATCGTATCCTCCTTCTTGGGCAATGGCATTTACTGCCTCAACAACCCTTGCCTCGATAGGATCCATAAGTTGTTTTTGTATCTTAGACATTTCGCCATCTTCGCCAAAGAATTTATCTTCGTAACCAGTAGCCGCTTTCTCCTTTGCAATTAGTGCTTGCTCGGTTGTGCGTCGTTGGCTTTGGCTCATATTATCACGATATCTCAAATAATTTGAGTACTCTTGCTTAACCTCTTCAATCATCTCTTCGCCCTTTTCAGACGCTTGTTTAGCAGACTCTTCAAGTTGAGCAATTGCATTGTTATACTCTGGAATCGACTTAAATACCTTTTCGCTATATATGTAACCATACTTTTGTTGCGCTGATAGCGTGGTAGATACCATAAGTATCATTGCCATGACTAGTAACTTAGCCCCGTTTGAAATAAGTTTTCTCATTGCTTTCAAGTTTAAACATTAATGTAAAGATACTAAATTTATATTAAATAGCGCAATAATGTTGCAATTTAATTGTATTTTAGCCTTTTTTAGAACATTTGTCCAATCGAGAAGTGGAATTGGCTACCACTACGTACACCTGGGTCGCCTGGAGTATCATCAAAACCATATGCCCAGTCGATACCAAACATACCAACGATTGGTAGGTATAGTCTAACACCAGCACCAGCCGAACGCTTTAGAGAGAATGGGTTGAACTGTGTAAAGCCTTCCCATGCATTACCTGCCTCGGCAAATGCAACACCATATACTGTCGACTGTGGCGAAAGTATAACTGGGTATCTCAGCTCCATTGCATATTTAGTATACATGCGTGCTTGATCGCCATAATCGGCATTTGGTGTAAGGGCAGCATCAGAATAACCTCTAAGACCAATGTTGTCAACACCATATAGCGTATAACCCGACATACCATCACCACCCACACGGTAGCCCTCAAAAGGAGATATGTTAGAATTAGAGTAGTGTCCTAGGTAACCAAACTCGGCCTTTGACATAAGCACTAGCTTTTTGTTTGGTAACATTGCAGTAAACCAACGGAAACTACCAGTCCACTTATAATACTCAATCCACTTATATCTCTCGTTGTCGCTCATGTCGGGATCGCTGTAATCCTTGTCATTAAACGCCGAGTATGGAGGTGTTAGCTCAAAACGAAGTGTCATTTCAGAACCTCTTCTTGGATAGATCATCTGGTCAAGCGAGTTACGAGAAACAGTACCTGCTAGAGTCAATATGTTTGCATATCCGTTCTCGATAAGGAAACCACCCCAGTTTTTAAGGTTGTATGCTTGGTAGTTAACCTCACCCATGATTTGGAAGTTAGGGTCTGGCCAGCTAAGTCGCTTACCATATCCAAGAGTTGCACCAATCGTCATAAAGCTCTGTGTGCTCTCTTGCCACGCATAATATGCGTCTGTTTGCTCCGATAGGTAGAACGATAGCGAGAATGCATTTGGTTTCTTACCACCGAACCATGGCTCCGAGAAACTAACTGCAGCCGACTTATAGTATGTACCGTTTGACTGTACCTGAATGTTTAGCTTTTGGTTGTCACCCGTAGGGTAAGGTCTCCATGCATCCTTATCTAGTGCTTTACGCACCGATACGTTGTTGAATGTAACACCAACCGAGGCAACGAACATACCAGCACCCCAACCGCCCGAAACTTCGAACTGGTCACTTGGCTGCTCCTCTAGTGCAAAACCAATATCTACTAGCTCGTCAGAAACCGGAAGAATATCTGGAGCTACATTTTCGGGGTTAAAATGCCCCATAGTACCAATCTTGCGCAACGAGCTCACAAGTAGCTCTTGGCTATATAGCTCACCCGGGCGAACATATAGTTCACGACGCACTACACGGTCGTTTGTTCTGTCATTACCCGAAATTGTAACTCTGTTTACAGTAAACTGCTTTCCTTCGCTCATGCGAAGCTCTATGTCGATAGAGTCACCATCGATAACAGTCTCTACTGGCTCAATTCTAAATGCAAGGTGACCATCGTTTTGGTAGATACTCGATACTGTTGTAGCACCCTCCATTACACTTTGTCCGTCGGTACCAATACGGCTCTCCATAGTCTTACGATCGTATGTGTCGCCTTTTTGAATACCAAGAATTGTGCTCAGTGTCTTTGAGTCATACTTAGAGTTACCAACAAATTCAATATCTCTGTAATAGTACTTGTGTCCCTCTTGTATTGCAATATCTAGTCCAATGCGGTCTTCGCTAATTCTGTATAGAGAGTCGCTCAAGATCATACCGTCACGGTAACCTTTCGAGTGAAGGAAATCCATTAGGTTTTCTTTGTCTTCTTCGAATCGCTCGGTGGTGTATTTAGCACCTTTGAACATGTTCTTTAGCTTTTTCTCTTTGGTCTTTTTAAGAGCCTTCTTAAGAACCTTTTCGTCTAGTTCGGTATTACCTGCAAAGTTGATCTTGCCAATCTTTACCTTCTCCCCTTTGTCTACAACAAAATGCACAACAACATAGTTGTTAAGCATTGTGTCGGGTTTTTGCACTACGTCTACTTCGGTAAACATAAAGCCCTTGTCAAAGAAGTGACGCTTGATAGAGTTTACAGCGTTGTTGATAGAATAGTCTGAGTATTCGACTCTTTCTCTTAGTTTTAGTTTTGTGAAAAGTTCCTTTGATTCGCCAGTTTTAACACTGTCAATCTTCCACATAGATACTCTAGGACGCTCGGTAAGTGCTATGTTAATAGTTACCGAATCACCCTCAATGTCTACGTAAGTCTTAATGTCTGAGTAGTATCTGTGCTGCCACAAAACCTGCATTGCCTGCGAGATATTATCACCCGGTATGGTAACTTTATCCCCGACATTTAAACCGGTTGTGTTGCGTATAAGATCTGCGCTCAAAAATTTCACACCTGTAACCTTAACATCCTTAATGATATAATCCTTTGGAATGCCATAGTCAATAGCGGGATAGTTAATTTTAACACTATCCTCTTGTGCATAGAGTGGTGTTGATAATATTACTAGCAATAGTAAAATGATAGCTTTGCTATCCGCTCGTCTCTCTCTAAAATTAGTGTAAAGGTCTCTCCAAAAATTCATCACCACCTGTGCCAATCTGTTTAGTTTTTACTCGTTGTATCTATCGTCTAAAAAAATCTATATTCTTTGCTCTTGCCTAAAGTGCGCCAAATCTGCGTTTTCGATGGCTATAATTTTTAATAGCCTTATAAAACTCTTCTTTGGTAAACTCTGGCCACATCACATCTGTGAAATAAAGTTCGGTGTATGCCATTTGCCAAAGCAAGAAATTGCTGATTCTACTTTCGCCACTTGTCCTAATCATTAAATCGGGGTCGGGCATACCGCCTGTCGATAATTCCAAAGAGATGCGCTCTTTGGTTATATCCTCAACTTCTATCTTGCCATCCTTCACTTTTTGTGCGATTGACTTGACAGCCGTCAAAATTTCCTCCTTTGAACCATAGTTAATGGCAATCATAAGGACTAGTTTGTTATTGTCTTCGGTTACTGCCTCGCTACGCTCAACCACCTTTAGCATCGATGGGCTAAGCTGCGATCTGTCGCCAATAACCATAATTTTAACACCGTTTTTATGCAGCTTTTCACATTCGGTCTCTAGTGCCGAGGTGATAATGTTCATAATTCCAAACACTTCGTCCTTTGGCCTAGCCCAGTTTTCGCTAGAAAAGGCATACAGCGTAAGATACCTTACACCACATTCAATAGCTGCCTCAACAGTACTACGTACCGAGTCGACACCCTTTTTGTGCCCCCATAGGCGCTCCATTTTGAATTTGCCTGCCCAGCGACCATTGCCATCCATGATGACTGCCACGTGTGATGGTATGTTTATGCTCTCTTTCATGCTACATTAAAAATAACTGCAAATATAAAACAAGAAAGTGGTTTTTTAAAATATTTTGAACCAAAGGCACATATATATACCCTAGATCAAAATATTTTTACTCTATTACGACTCTTTGCAAAGTAGTTTTACTTGCTTCGTCCGTCGTAGCCCCACATCATCTTTCGTCGTAATGTGTCAAAAAACGACTCGTTGTGTAGTTTTATTATCTCAACACACATTTTTGCACGTCTTATTGTGAAACGTGATTGCGAGGTCGTATAGTATGTGCGATTGTCTAAAGTTGCAAGTACATGCTTAGATCGGCTAGCAACTTTAACATGATACTCTCTGTCATCGGGCACTACTACGGGCCTAATATTTAGGTTGTGTGCAGCAATTGGAGTTATGATAAAGTTTTGGCAGCTAGGCGATAGTATAGCTCCTCCTACGCTTAGCGAATATGCCGTTGAACCACTAGGAGTCGAGAATATTACCCCATCTGCCATATATTTAGCAACAAAAATATCACCAGCCCACAGCTCAATATCTACCATGCTCATGCCATCTTTTTGTATCGAAAATTCGTTGAAGGCATAGGGGAAGTTATTTTCACTATCAAAATCTCCTTCGACTTCAATTAGCGATCTTTGCTGAATAGTGTACTCGCCCTTTTGTAAACAGTCGAGTATGTCGGCTATACCCTCGTGTGAATTGGTAGTCAAAAAGCCCATGTGCCCGCTGTTGATTCCTAGTATCGGTATCTTTCGACCTTTTAGTTGAGCAACTGCGGCAAGCAGAGTACCATCGCCCCCATACGATATTAGTATGTCGGCATCGTGGGCTATCTGCTGGTTTATGCCCTCAACCTCAAAATCTAAGCTTTGTGCCACCTCGCTAGAGAACGAAAGCCTAAAGCCCAAGCGATCTGCTTGTGCTTTAAGCTCTTTGTAATGATCTTGGGTGAAGTACTCTCCACCTCTTGTATATATATCGATATTCATTATCCGTTTATCTTTTCGGCCATTGCCTTTGCTAGTGGGTCGAACATGGCTAGTTTCTCCTGAGTTGGTGATCCTGCCATTTGGTGCTCACATCCCACCGTTTCGATTTTTGCCCTTTGTGCAAACTCCTCTAGCGAACGCAATCCGCCACCGTTCCAGCTATATGTACCACATAGCCCCCACTCGTGGTTCTTGATGCCAATATGCTCTATCTCAAACGTTAATTGTTTCATCATAGGGTGCATGTCGGTGTTGTATGATACGCTGGTTAATATAACACCCTTTACTCGCCATATCTCGCTAATTAGGTATGAAATGTGTGTTTTCGAAACATCGAATACCGACACATCTTCGACCCCATATTCTACTAGCTTGCGAGCAATGTAATCGGCAACCAGTGCAGTATTGCCATACATCGATGCGTAGATTACTGTTACGCCCTTTTTGGTTTCGTATTTGCTCCATCGGTCATATAGCTCGATAACCTTTGCTGGGTTCGATCTCCATATTGGGCCATGCAGCGGAGCAATCATCGAAATTTCGACACTCGATAACTTAGCTAGTGCCTTTTGTACCATATTGCTATATTTGCCTACAATATTTGAGTAGTAACGGCGCATCTCGGCTCTATATTTTGTCTCAAAATCGGATTCATCGTCAAATATACCACCATCTAGTGTGCCATAAGTACCAAAAGCATCGGCCGAGAATAGTATCTTGTTTGTTGTTTCATAGGTAACCATTGTCTCGGGCCAGTGCACCCATGGAATGAGCGTGAACTTTAGGCTTTTTTCGCCTAGCGATAGCTCGTCACCATCTTTTACTACCAATCTATTGCCACAGCCTTCGCCCGTGTAGTTGTCCATAATCGAAAATGTGCGTGCATTACCTACGATTTGAACATTTGGCCACCTGCGAATAACCTCGCACATCATGCCCGAATGGTCGGGCTCCATGTGGTTAACCACCAAATAATCTAGCTCTTTGTCGCCAAGTATCCTTTCGATGTGGTCGATATATGCACCATCGGTTGTGCCCTCCACTGTGTCGAGTAGTGCCGTTTTTTGGTCTACTATCACATAGGAGTTATAGGCTACACCGTTGGGTAGTGGCCACATGTTTTCGAATAACTGTTTTCGTCTATCGTTAACACCCACGTAGTGAATGCCGCTCGTAATTTCGATATTTCTATACATAGTTCAGATTAGTTATGGTTGATACTGTTATCTTATCTCGAAATCTAACATTTTTTTGTCTGCGAGGTATGCTTCGATGTGATTGCCTGCCTTTACAGCTCCCACGCCTACGGGTGTACCTGTAAATATTAAATCGCCAATCTTTAGTGTTACAAACTGCGAAACATACGATATAATTTCATCAACAGAGAATAGCATGTTTGCCGAGTTTCCGCTCTGTACCGTAGCACCATCTATATTAAGGTGGAATGGCAGAGCAGCTAAATCGCCTAGTTCGCTCTTGTCGATAAAAGTATTGGGTACTGCCGTGCTGTGGTCAAATGCCTTTGATAGCTCCCATGGCTCGCCCGCCGCCATTGCTTTGCGTTGTAAATCACGTGCCGTAAAGTCAATTCCCACAGCTAATTCGTTGTAGCAACGGTGTGCAAATTGCTGAGGTATTCCTTTTGCTATGCGACAAATCTTAACCACTATTTCGGCCTCGTACTCTAGCTCAGAGGTAAAGTGAGGAATATATAGTGGATCGTTGTTGCGAAGTAGGGCAGTGTCGGGCTTCATAAATATTATTGGTTCCGATGGCTCTTTAAGCCCCATTTCTGTGATGTGGTCTTTGTAGTTGAGACCAACGCATATAATTTTCATATCCTGTTTTGTTACATTCTTAAAAGCTCGTTGGAGCGAAATTTTGGTGTAAATAGCTGGGCATCGTACACAATGTCGGTAAGGTATAGCCCATGTGCTGGTGCCGAGCTACCGGTCAGTTGCCTGCTTTTGCCCTCGATGGCACTCATAAATTGCTCGTGGGTAATTTTGCCTCGACCCACATCTACTAGCGTGCCAACTACCGAGCGCACCATGTTTCGAAGAAACCTATCTGCTCTAATTGCAAATATATAAAAATTCTCATTCTCACTCCACTCTGCCTCTCTAACATCGCAAATGTTTGTTTTATTATCGCTGTGTAGTTTGGCAAAACTCGTAAAATCGCTAACCTTTAGTAGTTCTTGTGCCGAATGGTTCATCTTTGCTATGTCTAGCTCTCTTTGATAGAGCATCGATAGATTACCTGCAAATGGCGATTTTCGCTTCGATATGTAGTATCTGTATCCTCGTTCTGTTGCCGAAAAGCGAGCATGCGTATCGTCTGCTACTCTTTGTGCCGAATAAACTACAATATCACGAGGCAGTATGGCGTTTAGGTGGTATACTTTGTCTTGGTCTATTTCTTCGATTTGGGCATCGAAATGTGCTACATAATATGCTGCATGAACACCCGTGTCGGTTCTTCCTGCTCCCATAACCGAGATCTCCTCTCGCAGTAGCTTCGATAGTGCCTCCTGAAGAGATTGCTGCACCGAAGGGGCGTTTGGCTGTATCTGCCAACCGCAATAGCTAGCTCCGTTGTATGCCAATTCTAAAAAATATCTTGCCATCGTCTATAAATTTAATTACATTTGCAAAGATAATATATAAAACAAAAATAATACAGTTAAAGATGAATATAGCTCTTATAGGTTATGGCAAGATGGGTAAAGAGATCGAAAAGATTCTTATCAATCGTGGTCATAACGTATCGTTAATTATTGATATTGAGAACACACACGACCTTTGTAGCGAGAAAATGGCAGGGGTAGATGTAGCAATTGAGTTTACTGCTCCACATACAGCATATGGTAATATAGTAAAGTGTATTGAGTTTGGAGTTCCGGTAGTTTGTGGAACAACAGCGTGGTTAGACAAGTATGACGAAGTTGTTGAGCTTTGCAATCAAAAAGGCTCGGCATTCTTTTATGCGTCTAATTATAGTGTAGGTGTTAATATTTTTGCACAAGTGAACAAACTGCTTGCACGCTTAATGAACGGTTATAGCCAATATGATGTATCTATGGAAGAGGTACACCACACCCAAAAGAAAGACGCACCAAGCGGTACAGCTATTACACTAGCCGAGGGCATTCTAGAGGGAATTACTCGCAAAGACAAGTGGGTGTGTGGTACTACAACAGAGCCAGCCGAGCTAGAGATTGCGGCTATTCGCCGTAGTGTAGTTCCGGGTACACACACAGTTACTTGGGAGAGCGATGTCGATTACATAAAGATTGAGCATCTTGCAAAAAGTCGTGGTGGCTTTGCTTTGGGTGCAGTATTGGCAGCCGAGTTCTTGGCTGGCAAGAAAGGTATATACACTATGGAAGATCTTCTTTCGTTGTAGGGGGTAGCCTCTTTTAATACAGATAATAAATCTAAAGATATATGGCATTTTTGAGAGGATTACAAGGTAATCGTTGGTTTAAATTTGGCGTGGTAGCTCTGCTATACGTGCTTTGGTTTGTAGTTTGGAGTGGTTATTGGTGGGCTATTTTTGGTGTTGCCATTATATTCGATGTTTATATATCGAAGCTCTATTATAAACTATTCTGGGGACGCCACATAAAGCTAAAAGAGACCGCTTCGATATACAAAAGCGTTGCAGGATGGGTTGAGGCAGTAGTTTTTGCTGTGGTTTTTGCTTCCTTGATACGTGGTTATTTTCTCGAAATGTATGTTATTCCCACGGGTTCGATGGAGCGCACACTCAAAATAGGTGACTATTTGGGCGTGAGCAAAGTGACCTATGGCCCCAAAATGCCAAATACCCCCATTGCTCTGCCACTTGTGCATAATGTACTACCATGGGATATAACGGTAAAGTCATATAGCGAGGCAATTAAATTGCCCTTTAGAAGGCTTGCTGGTTTAAGAGAGTTAGAGCGTGAGGATATTGTTGTATTCAACTATCCCGAAGGCGATACAATTATTGTTGATATGCCACAGAGCAACTACTATCAAATGGCGAGAGACTATGGTCGTGAGCAAATTTTTGCTAACTCAGATATTATGGTACACCCAGTCGATCGTCGTGATAACTATATTAAGCGTGCAGTTGCAATATATGGCGATACTCTACAAATGGTTGATGGTATTGTATATGTAAATGGTAAACAAGAGAGCAATATTGCGGGTCGTCAGTTTATGTATAACATTATAACCGAGAGCGGAAAATCGCCGTTTACGGTTGCTTTGGTAGAGGAGCTTGATCTTGCTCCCGAAGATTATTTTTCGACAAATACTGGTTTTGGTGCATTCTTGGATAGTGCATCTGCTGAGCGTATGCAAGCAGTAAAAGGTGTAACAAGCGTTACCAAATATAATGCTAGCGAACCCGACAAGGGTGTGTTCCCACACTCTGATGCCTATGCATGGAATGTTGACAATATTGGGCCACTATGGGTTCCACAAGCAGGAGTAACTGTTGAGTTAACACTCGAAAACCTTCCGCTATACCGCCGCATTATTAGTGTTTATGAAGGACACGACCTTGTGGTGAAAGATGGCGAAATATTCATAGATGGTGCTAAGGCAGATAGCTACACCTTTGCCATGAACTACTTTTTTATGGTGGGTGACAATCGCCACAACTCTTTGGATTCTCGTTTCTGGGGCTTTGTTCCACAAGATCACATTGTGGGTACTCCAGCCTTTATATGGCTGTCGCTTGACAAGAACAAGAGTTTCCCATCTAACATTAGATTCTCACGAATTTTTAGCGAAATAAAATAGTAATACATTTAGAAAATATTTATAAATATGTCCTCCCACCCCAAAGTATCTATAATAACAGTTGTGTATAATGCCGCTGAGGGTCTAGATAAAACCCTCACCAATATTGCCTCTATTCACTATGCGAACAAAGAGGTGATAGTAATTGATGGTGCGTCCACTGATGGCACGATGGAAGTTATTCAGAAACATTTGATCGATATTAATATTCTAGTGAGCGAGCCCGATAGTGGGCTTTATGATGCTATGAATAAAGGTTTGTCGATTGCTACGGGTGAGTATGTATGGTTTATAAATGCAGCAGATCGCATTTTTGATGAATATACACTTGAGGATATGTTTGCCGGGCATGAGAAGTTGAGCGATATTTATTATGGTGAGACCCTTGTTACTTCGACAGATGGCGAGGTGTTAGGGCTTAGACGCAAGAAACTGCCTCAGCGACTTTCGTGGTTGAGCCTTCGTAAAGGTATGGTTGTTTGTCATCAATCTATTTTGGTTAGGCGCAAATTGGCTCCCAAATATGATTTGTCATACCGTTACAGTGCCGATGTAAAATGGGTGATTGAGTCTTTGAAAAGGGCAAAATCTATTCGCAATACCAAGCAAATTCTTTCGGTTTTTGAGGATGGTGGTATCTCAACAAAATATCGAAAAGAGAGCCTGAAGGAACGCTTTAGGATTATGGTTGAGTATTATGGTTATGTGACAACACTTTTCTATCATGCTATCTTTGCGTTGGCAGTTTTTACTCCAAAATATCGTAAAATTAAAAAAAGTTACCTAAATTCTTTTCAAAATACTTTGGGTTTAAATCTCAGAAAATCAGATAACATAAAGGCGTAAGGGTGTTGAGGTGTGCTTTTTTTGATAATTTTTTTGCTGTCAAATTATTGTACGTTTGAAAAAATAATTACCTTTGTATCCGTTAAGCAATTAACATAATGCGAAAATAGCTCAGTTGGTAGAGCACAACCTTGCC
>CAYJIL010000012.1:0-8068 GCA_964370235.1 uncultured Rikenellaceae bacterium
TAACTTGCAAACATGATAATTCTAACTAAACTAAATGATATTATGAAAAACATTTTTAAATTCCTGTCGATTTTACTACTATTTGTAGTAGTTGGTTGCAGTAATAACGGTAATGATTTTCCACCATCGCCTAGAGCATTTTATTTGCGCATACTAGAGAGTGATGGTAGCGATTTGGCAAAATCTGATGCTTTGTGGGAAGATGAACTTTGGGTAGATAACATTAGCACAGGTCTTTATAAATCTATTAAAATTGTAAATTATATTAATGGCGAGGTATATTCAACCACTTCACAAGGCGGAAATAACGAAATAATTTCAAAGGTACCACTATTGCAAGATTCTCAGGTACAGATAATAGGGGTTGAAGCATATGTGGTTACAGATTCAGAGCAAGTGGCTTGTGACGAAAGTGTGATGACTATTGTTTCGGAGCCTATTTTTGGTGACACAGAGTCTCATGTTGTAAAAATAATGTGGGATAATAGCGAAAGCAACAGCACAAGATTACCAAGTGTAGCATCTGTTACGATTGATGGTAGCGTGGTTGATATTGAAACTACATCGGATTATCCATATTCAATAATTCCGTATGTTCGCAAGTAGTATACTTTGTCAGAGGTAAAAGTATAGATATAAAAAATTACATCGCAGAGCATAAAACACCTAAACCAAATAACATAATAAAGAATAACTTTTTTAATTTTAATGTGATGAAAATTCTATTGAAATCCTTTATTTTGCATAATAGATATAGCATGGGATTGATTACCAAAATAATACTTTTGTTATTTTTTTCGTTATTGATAACTGTTGACGCAGTGTTTGTTAGGAGTCTTATCTCCTTGGCGCTAGTTATGTTTGGGTTTCTTTCTAGCCCAAGGTGTATTGTAATGAATGATAACGAAATAAGTTACAACCTAGGATGGAAAGAAAAATGGAGTAATGTTAACTCTTTTGAAGTTAATAATTCAGACCTTACTTTATTTTTATTAAATGGTCGAAATCGTAAGATTAAAAATATATCTCCCAATGACTTAGATAGGGTCGTAGAGTATATTTCGTTAAAAATACAAAGAATATAGATATAAAAAATGTGTTGCTCCTAACGGTTAGGGGCAACACATTTTTGTATATTCCTAGATTAAAAATTATTTATCGTCTCACGAATAGCTTTTAGCCTTGTTAATAGACTCTCTAGCTGTGCTAGGTCTAGCATATTTGCACCATCGCTTTTTGCGGTTGATGGGTCTTCGTGTGTTTCGATGAATAGTCCATCGACACCAACTGCAACAGCTGCTCGTGCTATAGTCTCAATCATAGCTGGCATACCACCCGTAACACCCGAAGTTTGGTTGGGTTTTTGCAAAGAGTGTGTAACATCCATAACAACTGGGTGCCCGCTCTGCTGCATAGTTGGAATTGAGCGAATATCAACCACAAGGTCGCCATAGCCAAACGAAACACCACGGTCGGTTAGTAGCACATCGCTAGCACCCGATTCTACTACCTTTTGGGCTGCAAACGACATAGACTCGGGCGAAAGAAACTGCCCTTTCTTAATGTTAACCACCTTGCCCGTAGCTGCTGCTGCAACCAAAATATCGGTCTGGCGACACAAAAAAGCAGGGATCTGCAAAACATCGACATACTCTGCTGCCATTGCTGCCTCGTTGGCTGCATGAATATCTGTTACCACAGGCACGCCAAACTCCTCTTTTACTTTACGCAAAATTTTGAGTGCCTTTTCATCGCCAATTCCGGCAAAAGAGTCTAGTCTCGAACGGTTTGCTTTGCGGTATGAGCCTTTGAATATGTATGGTATGCCTAGTTGCGAGGTAATCTTAACACATCGCTCGGCAATGCGCATTGCCATCTCTTCGCCCTCAATGGCACATGGGCCTGCCATCAAAAAGAAACTATCGCTCGGTGGCAAGATAGAGATTGATTTTTTGTTGTTCATATTTGTATGTTTTTTGTTTTAATATTTTCCTTTCCAAAGCCTTGATATAGTGTCGGCTATCTTCACCTCAGAGCCTATCTCTTTGGGGTCGTAGAACCTTGTTCCCTCCATCCCCTCGGGCATAAACTCTTGGTATATAAACCCATCGGGGCTATTGTGTGAGTATAGATAACCATCGCCATAGCCCAAATCTTTCATGAGCGAAGTGGGTGCATTGCGCAAGGCAAGTGGCACGGGACGCTGCGATGAGTCGGCTGCCACAAAGCTCATTGCTTCGTTTATTGCCATGTAGGCTGCGTTGCTTTTGGGCGAAGTGGCTAGGTAGATGGTTGCTTGTGCCAAGGGAATGCGACCCTCGGGCATGCCAATTTTTGCCACCGCATCAAAGCAGCTGCTAGCTATAAGTAGAGCATTGGGGTTTGCTAGGCCTACATCTTCGCTTGCCGAGATAATCAAACGGCGAGCAATGAACTTGGGGTCTTCGCCACCCGATAGCATTCTAGCAAGGTAGTATATTGCAGCGTTTGGGTCTGACCCTCTAATGCTTTTTATGAATGCCGAAATGAGGTCGTAGTGCGCCTCGCCACTCTTGTCGTGTATGGCAATGTTTTGCTTTAGTCTCTCTTTTATGCCATCGTTGTTTATGATGATTTTTTCGTCTTTGCCAAACGACCCCACCACAATGTCGAGTATGTTGAGTAGCTTGCGAGCATCGCCACCACTAAAGGTAAATAGCGCTTCTCGCTCCTGCACCTCTATGTCTCGGTTTTTGAGAATAGTGTCTTGTGTGAGTGCACGCTCTAGTAGCTCCTCTAGCTCCGATGTGTTGAGCGGATTAAGCGTATATACTTGGCAACGAGAAAGTAGTGCCCTAATAACCTCAAACGATGGGTTCTCGGTAGTAGCACCAATGAGCACCACATCGCCCCTTTCTACTGCTCCTAGCAGAGAGTCTTGTTGCGACTTATTAAAACGGTGAATCTCGTCAATAAAAAGTAGTGGTGATGGAGTGTCAAAAAACCTCTTTGAGCGTGCAAGCTCTAGTGTCTCTCTCACATCTTTTACCCCCGAGCTAATTGCACTAAGAGTAAACATCTCTCGATCTAACTCACTCGAAAGCAACCTTGCAAGTGTGGTTTTACCCACTCCGGGTGGTCCCCACAGGATAAAAGAAGGCACAGAGCCACTCTCAATAAACCTGTTGAATAGCCCTCCCTCTCCTACTAGATGTCGCTGCCCAATGTAATCACTAATCTTTTGTGGGCGTAGCCTTTCGGCTAGTGGTATATTACTTTGCATAATAGACAAAAGTACTCTATATTTGTGGGAATTCAAAACCAAAGAGAGGGGATTTTTATGAGAGTGGGGGTTATATCCGATACACATGGCACGTTTGACGAAAGGTTAGAGAATTTTCTATCGGAGTGCGAGATAATAATACACGCAGGAGATATTGGTTCGCTAGAGCTAGCAGACCAAATTTCGGCATTTCGCCCAATGAGTGCAGTGTATGGGAATATAGACGACCATCGTGTTCGCCGAGTGTACAAAGAGTTTGAAACCATCGAGATAGAGGGTGTAAAGATTCTTGTAACACACATAGGTGGCTACCCCGGCAGATATGACGCCCGTGCGCTTGCCAAAATAAAAGAGTATAAGCCCAATATTTTTATTGCAGGCCACTCACACATTTTAAAAGTAATTTACGACAAAAAGCACGATCTTTTGCATATTAATCCCGGAGCTGCTGGAGTGAGCGGTTTTCATACCATTCGCACAGCTATTCGCTTTACCATACAAGATGGCAAACCCTCGCAACTAGAGGTGGGGGAGTGGCAGCGTAGTGGCCGTTAGTGGGCTTGCTTTTCGCCCCTTTTTTGTTAACTTTGTTTGTTATTTATAATTTATAAGACTATACAATGTCAGATATTCTTTCGCAGCTCAGCGACATTCAACGCTCTGCTGCATCTTCATATAGTGGACCATCGCTAATTATAGCGGGAGCAGGGTCGGGCAAAACCCGAGTTATGACCTACCGCATAGCATACATGATAGAGCAGGGGATTGACCCCTCTTCGATTCTCGCCCTCACCTTTACAAAAAAGGCTGCAGGCGAAATGAGCGAGCGTATTGCCAAGGTGGTAAATCCATCGGCATCACGTCGCATAGTTATGGGTACATTCCACAGTGTCTTCTCACGCATATTGCGTGCCGAGGCCGAGTTTTTGGGTTTCCCACAAAGTTTTGTTTTGTACGATACGTCAGACTCTTTGTCGCTAGTAAAAACCATCATTAAAGAGATGAATCTTAATGACGACAAGTATAAACCCAAAGAGATATTCTCTCGCATATCGCTATTCAAAAACTCGCTAGTTACACCACAAATGTACTTGCAAGATGCTAGTGCAATAAGCGAAGATACACAACGAGGGCGTGGCGAGTTTGGTAATGTTTACCGCTCATACATGGCACGTTGCAAGGCAAATGGTGCAATGGATTTTGACGATTTGTTGTTATATACAAACATACTGTTTCATAACAATCCCGAGGCACTTAAAAAATATCAACAAGTGTTTAAGTATATTCTTGTTGATGAGTACCAAGATACCAATATGGCACAATACTTGGTAATTAAGAAGCTGAGTAGCGACCACCAAAATATATGCGTTGTGGGTGACGATGCACAGAGTATCTATTCGTTTCGTGGTGCAAAAATTGAGAATATCTTGCGTTTTCAGCAAGACTACCCATCGGCTCAGGTCTTTAAGCTAGAGCAGAACTATCGTTCGACTCAAACCATTGTTTCGGCTGCTGCATCGGTAATTCGCAATAATAGCCGACAGCTCAAAAAGAGCGTGTTTTCGCTATCGCAGCAGGGCGAGCAAATTGCACTTCGCCGCTCCTACACCGAAAAAGAGGAGGCTGCAACAATTGTCTCTAGCATTGCCGAGCGTGCCACTGCCGATAATCTAAAGTGGAACGAGTTTGCAATACTTTATCGCACCAATGCACAGTCTCGTGCGCTCGAAGATACACTTCGCACAAAGGGAATACCATATCGCATCTATGGCGGTATCTCGTTCTATCAGCGCAAAGAGATTAAGAGCATGACAGCATATATTCGCCTAATTCTCAACCCCAACGATGACGAGGCATTTGGCCGTGTGCTCAACTTCCCTCCTCGTGGAATTGGCGACACATCAAAAGCACGCATTGCCGAGGCTGCTAGGGCAACGGGCAAGAGTATGTTCGAGACAATATGCACTGCATCGCCTGCCGAGCTGGGTATTAGGGGTGTTGCAGTAAAAAAGATAGGTGGTTTTATAACTACGCTTCAGCAACTTCGTGGCGAAGTAGAGCGCATGGATGCTGCCGAATTTGTGGCTAATATGGCATATGTGGCAGGTATATCGTCACACTTTAGAGATGACCCAACGCCCGAATCGCAATCGGCTTATGAGAATATAGAGGAGCTTATTGCTCTACTAAAGCAGCAGAGTGCCGATGCCATAGAGGCAGGTGAGCCGCCAATCATGCTAAGTGAGTGGATACAAAATATTACTCTGCTAACCGATATGGATAGCACCAAAGATGCCGATAACGACAAAGTGGTGCTAATGACCATACACTCGGCAAAGGGACTAGAGTTTGACAGCGTATATATTGCAGGTATGGAAGAGGGCTTGTTCCCTTCGCCACGCACAGCCGAGAGTGTAGATTCGCTAGAGGAGGAGCGCAGGCTATTTTATGTTGCAATAACTCGTGCTGTTCGCTTTTTGATGATTAGCTTCTCGCTCAATCGCTATCGACACGGGCAGTCGACACCAGCTATTCCTAGTAGGTTTATAAAGGAGATAGACTCACAATATATCGATAAGCCAGAGCTATTGTCACAAACACGTGCAATCGAAGATACACAATCTAATAGCTGGGGCGAAAAGCCTTTGTTCAAGCGTTTTGAGCCCAAAGGCACAACGCCATCTACACCACCACGCTCAACCATGGGGCTAAAGCGTGTGGCAAGCACAGCGGCACCGACAGAGGCAGTGAATAGTGTAGGCGAGCTAAAGGAGGGTAGCCTAGTCGAGCATGCTCGTTTTGGCAAAGGTAAAATTCTATCGCTAGAAAAAGCAGGCGACGATGTAAAGGCAACTATCGACTTTGGGGTGGCAGGGCAAAAAACTCTGCTACTAAAGTTTGCCAAATTAAAAGTAATAGGATAAAACATATATTATGCAGTTATTTTATTCTCCAGACATAGAGCAAGGGGCAAAGCAAGTGGTTCTTTCAAAAGAAGAATCGAACCATTGCTGTGTGGTGCTAAGAAAAAAGAGTGGCGACAAAATAAATATTATCGATGGTCGTGGTACTCTTTATGAGGGTGTTATTATCACAGCCGATAATAAGCGCACGCTAGTTGATATTGCTCACGAACACAAAAACTATCAGTCACTTTGCTATAATTTGCACATGGCAGTAGCTCCCACAAAGAGTATCGATCGCTATGAGTGGTTTTTAGAAAAAGCCACCGAAATTGGCACTAGTGCATTCACTCCCATAGAGAGTTATAACTCGGAGCGCAGAGTGGTAAAGTGTGAGCGTAGCGAGCGAGTAATACTAAGCGCTGTTAAACAGTCGGTAAAGGCATTTATTCCTCAAAACAGCCCACTAACCAAGTTTGATGCTTTTGTAAAGAGTGATTTTGGGTCGGCACAAAAATTTATTGCCCACTGCAATCCATCTACTAACAAAAAACTACTCAAAGAGCTAGTTTGTGCAGGTGGTGATGTGGTGGTGATGATAGGGCCCGAGGGCGATTTTTCGCCCCAAGAAGTAGCGCTAGCCGTAGAGCATGGTTTTAGCGAAATATCGCTAGGTGACAGCCGTTTGCGTAGCGAAACAGCAGCACTGTTTGCTGTGTCAATAGTAGCATTAATTAATCAAAAATAGGTAGATGAAGAGATTATTTCTTTCGATTCTTGCACTTGCTACACTCACCTGTGGCATGGCGCAAGAGGCAACCGAGCTAGAAAAAAAGGTTGCACAAATGTTGGTTGTGGGTATGAAAGGTACTCAGCTTAAACCAAGTGACAAGATAGTTGGCCAAATCAAAAAATATGGTGTTGGTGGTATGATACTTTTTGAGCATAACATCACCCACGTAGATAAGGGGCTAGATTCTCGTGCAATACTAGAGGAGCTGTGTGCCGATATTGCTGCACTTGACGACAAAATTATGATTGCCGTAGACCAAGAAGGTGGTAGAGTTAATAGGCTAAAAAGCAAATATGGTTTTGCTAATATGCCATCGGCAGAGGATGTGTCGAAGATGAGCTATGAGCAGGCACGAGAAGTAGCAGCAATTATCGCAGGCGAAGTGGCTTCGGCAGGTTTTAACACCAACTTTGCACCTTGTGTCGATCTTAATATCAACCCTAAGTGTCCGATTATTGGTCGCTATGGTCGTTCATATGGTGTGAACCCCGACTCTGTGGCTATGTATGGCTCGATTATGGTTGAAGAGCACCGCAAGTTTGGTCTTGCTACATCGCCAAAGCACTTTCCGGGGCACGGTTCATCGGCAGTAGATTCGCATAATGGCTTTACCGATGTAACCGATACATGGCAAAAAGAGGAGCTTATCCCCTATGAAATTATGTTTGCAAACGGCACGTGCGATATGGTTATGATAACCCATGTATTTAACGGTAATATTGACCCAAAGTATCCTGCGTCATTGTCTAATTTAACTATTAACTCTTTGCTTAGAGATAAGATGGGCTGGAGCGGTGTTGTAATTACGGATGATATGCAGATGGGTGCTATCACCAAGAATTATGGCTTTGAGGAGTCTTTAATTTTGGCGGTAAATGCTGGTGTCGATATGTTGATTGTTAGTAGCCCAATTGCTCAGGGCGATCGCACTATTTTTGAGCGTAGCCTAGAGGTTATTGTTGATGCTGTTGAGCGTGGCGAAATTTCGATGAGCCGCATCGACGAATCATATGAGCGAATCCTAGAAATGAAAAATCGACTTTTTTAGTCGTATCCATTAATATATTTTGAGGCTCTCTAAAATCTTGTGATTTTAGAGAGCCTCTTTTT
>CAYJIL010000012.1:8168-28124 GCA_964370235.1 uncultured Rikenellaceae bacterium
CATTAATATATTTTGAGGCTCTCTAAAATCTTGTGATTTTAGAGAGCCTCTTTTTATAATTTCAATATTTATAGCGAGCTTATGACGTGCATAAATCCTTGGTGCTAATATATTATATTTTTGCCTGCTTCCACTGCTTATTTAGCAGATCAACAGCAGCAGTAAGAGCACCTTTGCGATCGTCGCCCTTGCAACCACACTCAAAACTAACGTGTCCTGTGTAGCCAAGCATCTTTAGAGCCTTAAAGCCATCTACGTAGTTGTCTACCTCGCCATCTTGCCCCGGGATAGAGCGTGTTGCACGGCTAGCAATGTGAACGTGATTCATTAAATCGCCACCCGACAAGAATGCTCCCATATCCGAAGTCTCCTCGGCCGTCATGTGCCAATAATCACCCATACACCTAAGACCATCGCTCTTTGAGTCACGACACATAGAGGCTGCATCGGCAACTTGGCGCAAATAGAATGCCTCTTTGCGGTTTAGTGGCTCAAGAATAAGGGTTGTGCCATGCTGCACACCATATTCGCCAAGCTCGGTTAGTTGCTCAATCAAAAAATCTCGTGTAGCCTGTGTGTGTGGATAGCAAGGCTTGTGTCCATTAAAAGCAGGTACCATAATCATACCTACACTTCCTAGCTCGCCAGCGGCTGCCATAATCTCTTTTGACGAAGATATGCACTTGTCTCGGCGTGCTTTGTCTTCACACAAGATAAACTCGTCAAAACCTGCACAAATAGCGCTCACTTTGATATTGCGCCCCTTTAGTGCACGCTCGATTTCGGGTACACGAGCAGCAAGCCCTTTGCCACCTAGCTCAAGACCCACAACTCCTAGGCTCTCCATAAAGTCAAGCTTCTCCTCTAGCGTATCGCCATAACATACCCACTCTTGAAACGCAAGGTTGAGCCCATTGTCACCTCCTTTTTTGGGAGCAGGCGATGGCATACAGCTACTTGCAAAAGAAGAACCAACAGCTAGCGTTGCAACACTCGCTAGCGAACCTTTAATGAAATCTTTTCTGTTTATTGACATAACATTTATTGTTTAGGTTAATAATCTGCATTATGTTATAAAAAATATATTCTTGTTGTGTGTGCATTAAAACACCAAAAGACTCTAATAGAATATCATAATTGCACCATATCCATATTCACGGAACGATGCGTCTTGGTATGCAACCTTTGGGTAGTTACGCCCAAGGAGCTTAGTCATCTCGTATTTTAACTTACCCTTGCCAACACCATGTATAAATACAATTTTGCCATGATCGCCACTTTTTAGCGCAGCATCAAGCACTATGGTGAATCGGCTCATTTGTGCCGTTAATATCTCGCCCGGAGTCATACCCTCTGTCGAAGATAGTATTTCGTTAGCATGCAGATCGACAACCTCGATGTCGCTCTTTTTGGCTGGCTTTGGCTCCTGCTTTTTCTCGGGCTTAACACCCATGCGGCGTGCTAGCTCATCCAACGGAATATTTGCAGGGCGTTGTGCCTTTGGCTCTGGGGCTGGCTCTATTGGCGCCTCTTTTTGTGGTTGAGGTTCTGGTTTTGCTTTTTCTTGCACTACCATTGTGCGCTCATACTCTGCCTCTTGTTCTTTGCGATCTATCTCGATGCTAACACGGTTTACCTCGGTAACAGTACGGCGATAGTTCTCTCTAATGGCATTAAGGTCGATAATCTCCTCGTCGGGATCTTCGACTAGGCTCACTTTGCCATATCGTTGCGATGCCCTAAAGCGTGGCTTTGCCTCTCGTTTCTCCTCTTCGCTTTTTGCTGGGCGTTTTACTCTGCCGGGCTTGTGATCCGATACCCCAATCAAAGAGATAGCACGAAGCTCCTCTTCTTTTGCAACAGCAACAATTTGATCCATCGTTACTGGAATACCAAAACCATCCTCTACCTCAACAGTGACTACCGCACCTTTTATGGCTGTGACAATTCCTTCGCCAGTATCGGTCAAAAACTTTACTCTATCTCCTACTCTTATCATTATAGCTATATCTTTTTACTTTTGTTTCACGTTATCCATACAAATATATTAACTTTGCACGATAATTCAAAAAGGATGGATAAAGTTATAGATATGGAGCTCTTTAGGTATGAGCTACCAGAGGATAGAATTGCAAAATATCCACTAGAGGATAGATCTAAGAGTAAATTACTTCTATATAGAGAGGGCGAGATTGCCACTTCAAGGTTTGATAAAATTACAGAGCATCTCCCTAGTGGGGCTATGCTAGTGTTTAACAACACAAAGGTGATTGCAGCACGCCTAATTTTCTTTAAGGAGAGTGGTGCAAAGATAGAGATATTGGCACTCGAGCCAAGCTATCCTGCCGATTATGAACGCATGTTTGCTACTTGTGAGCCGTGCCGTTGGTCGGCAATGGTGGGTGGTGCAAAAAGATGGAAAAGCGGCAAACTATCGCTTACACACAGCCACGAGGGCAGCCAAATAACGCTCTTTGCCGAACTTGTAGAGAGGGGCGAGGGGAAGTTTATTGTCGAATTCTCGTGGAGCGATACCACCAAAACATTTGGGCAGGTGCTCGAACACTTTGGCAAAATGCCACTACCGCCATACCTCGATAGAGAGCTAACAGACGAGGACAGCACTCGCTACCAAACGGTGTATAGTCGCCATCTAGGGTCGGTAGCAGCACCCACAGCAGGGCTTCACTTCACAGACCAAGTGTTGGCAGAGCTAACAAATAGTGGTATATCAAAGCAAGAGGTGACGCTACACGTGGGGGCAGGTACATTTTTGCCCGTTAAGGCAAGTAATGCAGCCGACCATGTTATGCACACCGAACATTTTTCGATTTCGCTTGATTCGCTAAAAGCAATTAGGGATAAATTATCAAATATTATTGCCGTTGGTACAACATCGGTGCGCACGCTTGAGTCGCTATCGGTGATTGGCTATCGCTGCTGGGCAAAACAAAGCGACCCGCTATCAAAAGTAGTTGGGCAGTGGGAGGCATACGACATACCTTGTGAGGTGTGCCCAAAGGAGATATTCGATTCGCTTATTGCACACCTAGAGCAACAAGGGCTCACAAAGCTAGAGGCAAAGACACAAATAATGATTACCCCCGAGTATAAATTTAGAGTTATATCGGGGCTTGTTACAAACTTTCACCAGCCATCATCGACTTTGCTACTGTTAATTAGTGCAGTGGTGGGCGACAAATGGCGTGATATATATAGCTATGCACTTGAACAAGGGTATAGGTTTTTGAGCTATGGCGACTCCTCGCTATTAATGATAGATAAACGATGAAGAGCATAGAGATTAGAGATATTCCAACCTCGGCAAAAGAGGTAAAAAGGCTAGGCTGGGAGCAGCTAGATGTAATACTATTCACGGGTGATGCCTATGTAGATCACCCCTCGTTTGGTATTGCCGTTGTTGCACGCATATTGCTAAAGGAGGGCTACAAAGTTGCCGTAGTGCCACAGCCCAACTGGAGGGACGATTTGCGAGACTTCAAAAAACTAGGCACACCACGCCTTTTCTTTGGAGTGAGTAGCGGAAACATGGACTCTATGGTAAACCACTACACGGCTGCCAAGAGGCTACGTAGCGACGATGCCTACACCTCTGGGGGCAAGGCTGGTGCACGCCCCGACTATGCAACTAGCGTATATTCAAAAATTCTAAAAGAACTATATCCATCGGTGCCAGTAATTATTGGCGGTATAGAAGCATCGCTACGCCGAGTTACGCACTACGACTACTGGCAAGATAAGCTACTGCCATCTATTTTGGAAGATAGCAAAGCCGACATCCTGTGTTATGGCATGGGTGATAGAGCAATGGTTGATATTGCACGCACTTTTCACAATGGTTTTAACCTCAAAAGGCTAAGACGCATTAGGCAGGTAGCGTTTATCGCACCCAAAGATTTTATTAAAGATACCGACCCCGATACCATCATCCTAAACTCGTTTGAGCAGTGCAAAAAGAGCAAAAAAGCGTTTGGCGAAAACTGGGTGCACATCGAGCGAGAATCTAATATGATGGAGCCAAAACGTTTGGTCGAGCCCATTGGCGATAGGGTAGTTGTGGTAAACCCACCACTGCCATATCTTAGCCAAGAGGAGATAGATGCAACATATGATTTGCCATTTACTCGACTTCCTCACCCCAGATATAGAGGCAAAGGCGACATTAGTGCCTTTCATATGATTAAATTCTCGGTAAATATGCACCGAGGGTGTTTTGGAGGGTGTAGCTTTTGCACCATCTCGGCACACCAAGGCAAGTTTATATCATCTCGTAGCGAGGGTTCTATACTCAAAGAGATTGAGCAAATATCAAAGATGGAGGACTTTAAAGGCGTTCTTAGCGACATTGGTGGCCCGTCGGCAAATATGTATCGCATGGCAGGTAAAAACCAAGAGTTGTGCCAAAAGTGTAAACGACCATCGTGCATATTCCCAAAAGTGTGTAAGAACCTCGATAACGACCATGCCCCCCTTACAAAGCTATATCGCCGTATAGACTCTTTGCCATATATTAAGCACGCCTTTATTGGCAGCGGCATTAGGTATGATATGATAGACGAAGGCTCATATCGCACATACCTAGAGCAGGTTATCACCCGCCACACATCGGGCAGGCTAAAGGTTGCACCCGAGCACACACAAGATCAGGTGCTTTCGCTCATGCGTAAGCCTACGTTCGATCTTTTTGATAGGCTAAACAGCCACTTCAAAGGGGTGTGCCAAAAGCATAATTTGCGCTATCAGCTAATTCCTTACTTTATATCCTCACACCCGGGTTGTGATATGGAGCAAATGAAAAAGCTATCGCAAAGAATGCGCCCACTGGGCTATACGCTAGAGCAGGTGCAAGATTTTACACCCACGCCAATGACTCTTTCGTCGGTAATATACTACACGGGCGAAGATCCATATAGCGGTCAAAAGGTATTTGTAGAGCGAGATATGGGGCGAAAACGAGAACAAAAGAGCTTCTTCTTTAGGAGATAAAATCGCTTTTACGCCACTAAAATTGGTGCTAGTGGCTGTGATTATCCAATTAAATTATCTATTTTTGTAGACTTAACACGAGTGTACGAAAATAGATAATTTATTATGATACAATACCATAATCTACTGCGTGAGATTCTCACAAACGGAACAACCAAGAGCGACCGCACAGGCACAGGCACAAAGAGTATATTTGGCTACCAAATGCGCTTTAACCTAGAGGATGGATTTCCTGTTCTAACAACAAAAAAACTACACCTACGTTCGATCATTCACGAGCTACTATGGTTTTTGAGTGGCGATACCAACATAAAATATTTGCACGATAATAAAGTTTCAATTTGGGATGAATGGGCCGACGAAAACGGCGACCTAGGGCCAGTGTATGGCTATCAGTGGCGCTCGTGGGAGGCTCCAAATGGCGAAACCATCGATCAAATCACAAACCTTATTGAGATGATTCGCACAAACCCCGACTCTCGCCGTTTGATTGTGTCGGCATGGAACCCTGCACAGGTAGACAAAATGGCTCTTCCGCCTTGTCACACCATGTTTCAGTTTTATGTAGCCGATGGCAAACTATCGTGTCAGCTCTACCAGCGTAGTGCCGATGTGTTCTTGGGTGTGCCGTTCAACGTTGCATCCTATGCACTACTTACAATGATGGTGGCAAAGGTAACGGGGCTAAAAGTGGGTGAGTTTGTGCATACGCTTGGCGATGCACACCTATACCTTAACCATATCGAGCAGGCCGAACTTCAACTTACAAGAGATTTTAAGAGCCTGCCAGTTATGAAAATTACAAAAGATACAGACGATATATTTAGCTTTAGGTACGAAGATTTTGAGCTAGAGGGCTATGATGCACACCCAACAATAAAAGCACCAATAGCAGTATAAAAATATTATTAGTATCTGGTAAAATTTAGAAAAAATGGAAATTTCGGTAGTAGTAGCAATGGCAAGTAATAGAGCCATTGGCAAAGATAACACACTGCTTTGGCATATAAGCGAAGATCTAAAATATTTTAAGGCTCTCACTATGGGGGCACCCATAGTAATGGGGCGTAAAACCTATGAGTCGATTGGTCGCCCACTACCGGGTAGACGCAATGTAGTATTATCACGAAATAGCGAGCTAGAGATAGCTGGGTGTGAGTGTTACACCTCGCTAGATAGCGCGCTAGCTGCCTTGGCTAGCGAAGAAAAAGTATTTGTTATTGGGGGTGGTCAAATATATGAGCAAGCGCTCGATGTGGCTACAAAACTATACGTAACAGAGGTTAGTGGCGAGTATGATGCCGACACCTACTTTCCTGCCATTGGTTCGCAGTGGCAAGAGCACAGCCGCCAAGATTATGCCAAGGGCGAAAAGTTTGATGGTTCGTTTTCGTTTGTTAGCTACATAAAAAAATAGAACAATGGAGAGTTTCTTGGGGCAGGTAGCAAAAGACCTTATCATAACACGGGGGATCGATAGCGAAGATTTATCGGTGATTATGCCCTCGCAAAGGGCACGTACATTCCTATCGGCAGAGATAGCATCGCTAGCTAATGGGCGTGCTTTATGGCAGCCAAGATACCTCTCGATGGATGAGATGATGTGTAGCGTAACGTCACTTATTGCAGCCGATCGCTTTCGTCTTATCACCGAACTATACAAGATTTATAGTCGCTATCATAACGAAGATTTCGACCATTTTTATAGCTGGGGTAACACCCTAATCAGAGATTTTGACACCATCGACAACTATATGGTAGATGCAAAAGCTCTGTTTGCAAACATATCAGACCTTAAAGACATTGACACCATATTTGCTGCCTCCTTCACACAAGGGCAGCGCAGTGCAATTGGCTCTTTTTGGTCGGGCGTGCTGAGCGGGAGCAAGGTGTCCGACCAAAAAAAGCGATTCCTTTCGATATGGAACACTTTGTTGCCAATATACAACGAGTTTAGAGAAAAATTATCTAGCGAGAAGATTGGCTACAAGGGAATGATATATCGCATGGCAGCCGATAGGCTCTCTGTGGCAAAGGTGGGCGATTATTTTGGGTCGGGCGATATTGCTGTGGTGGGCTTTAATGCACTTAGTAGCTCAGAAAAAATATTGCTAGAGTACCTCAAAAAGCAGGGTGCGATATTTTATTGGGATGTCGATAACCATCTTTTAGAGGATCATGTGCAGGAGTGTGCCAAGTTTGTGCGAGAGAATATCAAGCTGTTTGGGCAATCGCTTAGCAGTCAGGCAACCAACAACTACACGGGCACAAAATCGATACGTGTGGTCGAGGCACCATCTAACTCGGTGCAGTGCAGATATGCCGCTAGTTTTTTAGAGCAAAACTACAAAGGTAGCCTAACGGGCGTGATACTCACCGATGAGAAAATGCTACTCCCGTTACTGTATTCGCTACCCGAGTCGATTGGAGCATTCAACGTGACACTAGGTTACGATGTAAAAAACACCCCAGCATATACTCTCATCGAATATTTGGTGAGGCTACAACAACAATTAAAAGAGAGTGCCGATGGCAGTACACGCTTTTTTAGAGCCGATGTAGAGTCAATATTCGATCATACCTACCTAACGGGGCTTGCATCGGATGGTATAAAAGAGCGAATTCGTAAATATAAAAAACCATTCATCGAAGTAGATGTTAGTGGCGAAGATGCAATCTTTAGCACCATTTTTACCCCTACCAAATCTCTTGGCCAAATGCAAGAGTACCTTGAGCAGGTGTGTACCTATGCCCTACAAGAGTGTAGCGACAAGATGGGGCGTGAGTCTCTTTCGCTGGTTGTCGAGACACTAGCAAAAGTATCGGGTGTTATTAGGATGTGCGATATTGATATTTCGCTGGCTATATACCTATCGCTACTTCGCAAACACATTGCCACTTTGGAGCTACCCTTTATTGGCGAGCCACTAATTGGTGTTCAGGTGATGGGTATTCTCGAAAGTCGTAACATCGATTTCGAAAACATAATAATTATTTCGGCTCAAGAAGATCATTTTCCGGGTAATTTGATAGACCGTTCGTTTGTGCCCCACAACCTTAAGAAAGGATTTGGGTTACCTACGGTGTGGGACCACGAGGCAATGTATGCCTACTATTTCTATCGTCTTTTGCACCGAGCAAAACGAGTAGAAATAGTGTACTGTTCAACCCCCGATGGTGTATCAACGGGCGAGCCAAGCAGATATATTAGACAGCTAGAATATGATTCGATACACAAAATCGAACACTCAAAAATAGATATAGCAATAAAGCCACACACTTCGGCAGAGCTAGAACCAATGGTAAAAAACAGCGACATAATGTCAAAGCTGCAAAACTACCTAGGTGAGCGTGCCACAATTTCGCTATCGCCATCCTCTATTAGCAGATATATCGAGTGTCCATATATGTTTTACTTGCACGATATAAAGGGCATAAAAATATATGAGGAGATGGGCGAAGAGGTAGATGCTGCTGGTTTTGGTACAGCTATGCACTATGCTCTAGAGATGCTATATAGCAAATATGACCGTGAGGGTTTGGCAAATGTCAAAACCAGCGAGATAGAACATTTTGTTGACCATAGCCTTTGCGAGCAACTCGAAGTAGGTGTCGAAGATTTTAGCGGCGCAACTCTATCGATGCGCTCGTTCATAACACATTATACTCGTTCAATTATAGAGTATGATACCATGCGTGGTTCTGAGTTCAAGCTACTAAACGTAGAGGAGAAAATATCATCGAATATTTCGTTTATAGCAAACGGCAACCAGTGTAGTGTAAAGGTAAAAGGTGTGATAGATAGGGTTGATATGCTCCCAAGCGGAATTACTCGCATTATCGACTACAAGAGCGGAGCACTCAATAAACAAACAACCATATCGTCTATAGACGATTTGATGGCTGTGGGCTCACCCAAATTCAAGAAACCACCTTTTCAGGCACTGCTATATGCAATGATGATGAAAAGCGAAAGAGGAGGTAGATACCAGCCTGCGCTATATTTTGCAAGAGATATTGGGGCAGACAACTATTTGCCCATACTAAAAATAGACAAAGAAAACGTTTATGACTACGACAGTGTAGCTGCATCGTTTGAGGAGGCAGTCAAAAGTGTACTGGGCGAGTTGTTTTCGGCCGATGTTCCTTTTGATAGGTGCGAAGATGCAAAACGATGCACATATTGTAAGGTGAGAGCCATTTGTGGACGATAAAAAAAGATAATGATGAGTACAAAGGTAGATTTTAGAGAGTTGCTAGATGAGCATGTCGAAACTCTTGCAAAGGATACAATCAAGATGTATGAGGGTGACGATAGCTCTAGCTATGTCGAACTCCCATCGCTTACAAAGATTAAGGAGCTTGTCGATGTAATTAAGGCAATTATCTTCCCGGGCTTTTTTGGCGATAAGGTCGATAGCACAACAGCAATTAAGTACCACATTGGGGTGCTGCTAGAGAGGCTATATCCCAAACTCGAAAGGCAAATATCGATATGTATGGCATTTGAGTGTAAAGAGAAAAAATGTGACCCTCAAATGGCTAGCAGAGACTTTATTGCTCGCCTTTCACACATAAAAGAGTTACTATATAGCGATGTTGAGGCTACCCTAAAGGGCGACCCTGCGGCAACTAGCCATCGTGAAATTATACTTTGTTACCCGGGCATTGTAGCCATTACACACCACCGCATAGCGCACGAGTTGTTACGGCTTGGTTCGGCTACGCTAGCTCGCATTATTAGCGAAATGGCACACAGCCAAACAGGTATCGATATACACCCCGGTGCAAAGATTGGGGGCTCGTTTTGTATCGATCACGGCACGGGAGTTGTTATAGGCGAAACGTGTGTTATTGGCAATGGAGTAAAAATATACCAAGGAGTTACGCTAGGTGCTCGTAGCTTTGTAAAAGATAGCGAAGGCAACCTGCTAAATACACCACGCCACCCAACCATCGAGGATAATGTTACCATATATTCGAATGCATCGATTTTGGGTAATATTGTAATTGGTAAGGGCTCGGTTATTGGTGGTAACATTTGGCTCACCGAGGGAATACCTGCTGGGTCGAGAGTTGTGCAAAGCCGAGATTGCAAACCAATATTCTCGAAAGAGATTTTTAGTAAGTAAGAGAAAATATAGATGTCACAAAAACTAAATAGGCTAGTAGCACAGCTAGAGAGGCTACCGGGAATAGGCGAAAAAAGCGCACTACGCATGGCACTACACATTCTCTCGATGGACGAGAGCGATGTTAGCCAAATGGCCGAGGCAATGGTAGACTTTAGGTCTAATGTGCTGCACTGCCGCCACTGCAATAATATATCAGACAACGAGTTATGCCCAATATGTAGCGACCCAACCCGTGATCGCACAAAGATATGCGTGGTTGAGCACATAAAAGACTTGCTATCTATTGAGTCGAGTAGAGGTTACAATGGGCTATATCATGTGCTAGGTGGTGTAATATCGCCCATGATGGGTATATCGCCATCCGACCTAAAGGTCGATCTTTTGGTTGAGAACGTAAAGCAGCAAGGCGAGTGTGAGGTGATATTAGCACTCAAAACCACTATCGAAGGCGAGACAACAGCTTACTTCATTTCTCGAAAGTTGGCCACCACACAAGCCAAAATATCTACCATTGCTAGGGGCATTGGTTTTGGTGACGACATAGACTATGCCGACCAAATCACACTAGTACATGCTATCAATAATCGCCAAAATGTGAAGTAAAACGGTAAATTATCGTTACCTTTGCAATATAATATTAAGAAAAACCATAGAGCTATGACAAAGCTAAGTGTTAATATAAACAAGATTGCTACACTACGTAACTCGCGTGGTGGCAATATGCCAGATGTAGTTAAGACCGCAATTGCTTGCGAAAATTTTGGAGCACAAGGAATTACAGTGCACCCACGCCCCGATGCTCGCCATATACGATATGACGATGTTAGAGAGCTATCAAAGGTAGTTACTACCGAACTCAACATCGAGGGTTACCCTTCTATTGATTTTGTAGAACTAGTGCTAGAGGTTAAGCCTACACAAGTAACCCTTGTTCCCGACCCACCCGAGGCTATTACCTCGTCGGCTGGATGGGATACTAAAACACATCAAGCAATGCTAACAGAGATTATTGCTGTGTTTAGGGGTGCAGGCATTAGAACTTCGATATTCCTAAACCCTGAGCCACACCTTGTAGAGTATGCTGCAATGACTGGTACCGACCGCATCGAGCTATATACCGAGGGTTATGCAACCGAGTATGCTAGCGACAAGGAGGCTGCCATTGCACAATATATTGCAACAGCCAAAGAGGCTACTAAGTATGGTTTAGGCATTAATGCTGGCCATGATCTTAGCCTTGAGAACCTAAAATATTTTGGCGAGCAAATCGATAATCTTGCCGAGGTATCTATTGGTCATGCCCTAGTGTGCGATGCACTCATCTATGGCATGGAGAACACTATACACCTATATCTGAAGCAACTACAAAATGTTAAGTAATCCACTCGAAAGTCCTATCTTTGAAATTCTATCGGACATTTGTCACCAAAAAGGTGTAGAGGCATATGTGATTGGTGGTTTTGTGAGAGACTACTATTTGCGCCGCCCCTGCAAAGACATTGATGTGGTGGTAGTGGGCAGCGGCATCGAAATTGCCAAAGCACTAGGAGAGAGGCTTTCAACACACGTAACGATATTCAAAAATTTTGGCACTGCGATGCTAGCCTACGATGACTTAGAGATTGAGTTTGTAGGTGCTCGCAAAGAGTCCTATCGTAGCGATTCTCGCAAGCCAATTGTCGAGGATGGCACAATCGAAGACGACCGCAACCGCCGAGATTTTACCATAAATGCAATGGCATTCAGCCTAGCAAAAGATAATTTTGGGGAGTTGGTAGACCCATTTGGTGGTATGACCGACCTAGAGAACATCACCATTCGTACACCTCTCGATCCCGATATTACCTTTAGCGATGACCCTCTGCGTATGCTTAGGGCTATTCGCTTTGCATCACAGCTCAACTTCTATATCGAAGGGGAGACTTTTGATGCCATTAAACGTAACTCGCAGCGCATGGAGATTATCTCTAAAGAGCGCATAGCAACCGAGCTAGACAAGATAATGCTATCTAAACGCCCGTCAAAAGGGCTTAGGCTGCTAGACGAGGCTGGGTTAATAGACTTTGTTGTGCCCGAGCTATCTACACTCAAAGGTGTAGAAACACGAAATGGGCGTAGCCACAAAGATAATTTTGACCACACACTAAAGGTTGTCGACAACCTAGCAGAGTATAGCGACGATTTGTGGTTGCGTTATGCAGCGCTATTCCACGATATTGCTAAGCCACGCACAAAGCGTTGGCACGATGTGGCAGGTTGGACATTTCATGGCCACGAGGTAGTGGGTGCCAAGATGATAAAAACTATCTTTAAGCAAATGAAGCTACCAATGAACGAGAAGATGAAATTTGTGGAGAAGATGGTGTTATTGCACCTACGCCCAATTGCTCTTGTCGAAGATGTGGTAACCGATTCGGCAGTGCGTAGGCTACTATTTGATGCTGGTGACGATGTTGATGCACTCATGATGTTGTGTAGAGCAGATATTACATCATCTAACGATGCCAAGGTTAAGCGATATATGCGTAATTTTGAGCTAGTAAAAGAAAAGCTAGTAGAGATCGAAGAAAAAGACCGTGTTCGTAATTTCCAGCCACCTATTTCGGGAGATATTATCATGGAATACTTTGGCATGGAGCCTTGTAACGAAGTGGGTCAAATAAAAATGGTAATTAAAGATGCCATACTCGATGGCAGAATAACCAACGATTATGATGAGGCATTTGCTCTTATGATAGAGACTGCCACAAGCATGGGAATAGTTAAAAAAAATGATAACTAAAGAAGATTTTATATTTCTAAGCTCAGATGAGGCAAGAGAACTTCTACTAAAGCACCAAGGTGGCAACCCCACCAAAATGGCTTTAGTGGGAGTTCCTCGTTTGATATGTAGCGCTATTGCTACTTTAGAGAAATGCAAGAAAAAGCTGCCCGACCACTACGATGTTATGGCAATTGTTGACGATTTGGCATATGAGCAATCTAGCAGCAAGGCTACGGCTCTATCAAAGGGGTATAGTGGCACAAGTTGCCTCGATTTGACAATGGGTTTGGGTGTCGATAGCTACTACCTCTCAAAAAGCTTTGAGCGTGTAACATCGCTAGAGCGTTTTGATGTATATGCACAAATTGGCAAATATAACCTCTCGCTCCTTGGGGCAGAGAATATTGACGTAATAAATACTACTGCTCAAGAGTATTTAGATAGCTGTTCGCAGCGTTTCGATATGGTGTATGTCGACCCTGCTCGCCGAGAGGACGGAGGGCGTAGTTCTCACCTTGTAGATTGTTCGCCAAATGTTATTGAGCTAAAAGACAAGATATTTGCCATTACCAATCGCCTTGTAATTAAAGCTTCGCCTATGTTCGACCAAGACGAGGCAATACGCCTAATGCAGGATTGGGGCGCACTAACAGTAACGGCAGTTTCGCTAGATGGCGAGTGCAAAGAGCTACTCATCGAGATTGATCGCACAAAAGAACACACACCCGTATCAGTGTGCAAGGTAACTAGATCGAGTGGCGAATACCAAACATTTACATCAAACACGGCAGCAAAACCAATTCCAACACTAGAGAATATAGAATCTGCCAAATTCCTATACCTACCCGATGTAGCGTTTTATAAAATGCGCCGTCTCGATATGGCAACCACTGCCGATTGCTACAAAACCTCTTCTGAGGGTGTGCTTCTGTCGCACGAGCCAATTGATGTTTGTGGCCTAGGTTTCGAGATATTGTCATGTGGTGAATATTCGCCCAAGAAACTAAAGAGTCAAATTAAAAAGCTAAAAAGTGGTTTTACCATCTACCGCAAGGGCTCAAAAGTTACAGGCGAGAAGATACGTAGTGTACTATCTATCAAAGATGGTAGCGCAAACCACATTGTATTCACCAACTATAAAAACAGAGATATTTACTTTTGGGTTCGCCCATTGTAAGGCTTCATGATTATAGAGCTAATGTGGTAAAAAACAGTTGGTAAAATCGCTGTAAGTTGCTATTATATAGATGATTATTGGTAGTTTGATGAGAGGTGTTTCGTCAAACTACTTTTTTGTATCAAAAACTAGGCTAAAAGAGATATTAAACCAAGCACATATAAAGAACGAGCTTAACTAAAAGCATTTTATCACCTCCTGCTTTATCACAAAACTCTCCTGCACAATATTCTCCACCAAACCAAGCCCCGCATACCATCCTATACAAAGAGGGTGTCCCGACTTTTATAATCGAGACACCCTCATAAGGTTTTATAGGTAGTGTTAGCTACTAGTGGCAACAGCCACCCGAGCCACAGTCGTCGTCGCTGCAACCATCGCCACAACCGCCACCGCTGCTGCAACCACAGCCACAACCGCTAGGGTTTAGCTCATCTTCGGTTGCTTCACGCACCTCTACAATAGCACCAACAAAGTTAAGTGTCTTGCCTGCCATTGGGTGGTTGAAGTCCATTGTAACTGTATCGTCAGATACTTTCTTGATGATACCGATTAGGCGGTTACCATCGTTATCCATCATTGGTAGCTGGCTACCCTCGAATAGTATCTCTTGGTTAACTACACCGTCTACTTGGAATAGAGACTTTGGAAGTTCTGCTACTGCATCCTCTATAAATTCGCCATAAGCCTGCTCTGGAGTTAGCGTAAAGCTAAACTCTTCGCCTGCCTCTTTACCCTCGATTTCGGCCTCGAATGAAGGAAGAAGTTGACCGCTACCAAACACAAATGGTAGTGCGTTGCTCTTATCAATGCTCTCTACCACTTCGCCATCTACTGTAAGTGTATATGAAAGAGCTACAAATTTTTCGTTTGAAATTTTCATTTTCTATTTTTTTGCCCCACCACAGAGGGTGGGGAATTATAAATTCAATTAATTACTCTTGCTCGCTAGTCCAGTTAGCGCAAGTGCATACAAGATTGCGGTCGCCATAACCGTTGTCAATCTTGGTTACAGCTGGCCAGAATTTGCTACGCTTAACCCACTCTAGCGGATATACAGCCTCGGAGCGAGAGTAGCTGTGTGACCAACCATCTGCCGTAGCCTCTAGTGCTGTGTGTGGTGCCATCTTAAGAGGATTGTCAAGAGCATCCATTTCGCCTGCCTTGATCTTCTCACACTCCTCTTTAATCTTAATCATAGCTGCAACAAAACGATCTAGCTCCTCTTTTGACTCACTCTCGGTAGGCTCAACCATTAGGGTCTCGTGTACTGGGAACGAAAGCGTAGGTGCGTGGAAACCAAAGTCCATCAAGCGGCGAGCAATATCAGCAGCCTCGATGCCATACTCCTTGCGGAAGTGACGACAGTCGATAATCATTTCGTGACCAACACGGCCAGCATCGCCCGTGTAAACAACATCGTAGTGTCCCTTTAGTGCTGCTACTAGGTAGTTTGCATTAAAGATTGCCATTTCGGTGCTCTTGCGAAGTCCTTTTTCGCCAAGCATCTTAATGTACATATATGTGATTGTAAGTAGTGCTGCACTTCCCCATGGAGATGACGAAACAGCAGTAATGCTATTCTCTCCACCAATGCCCACAACTGAGTGTGATGGCAAGAACGGAACCAAGTGCTTTGCCACACCAATTGTACCAACACCCGGGCCACCACCACCGTGTGGCATAGCAAAGGTCTTGTGTAGGTTAAGGTGACAAACATCGGCACCCATAAAGCCAGGGTTTGTAAGTGCTACCTGTGCATTCATATTTGCACCATCCATAAACACTTGTCCTCCGTTGTCGTGAACAATGTCGATGATACGGCGAATGTTACTCTCAAAAATACCGTGAGTCGATGGGTATGTTATCATAGCACCAAACAGTGTGCGGCGGTGCTCAACTGCTAGACGCTCAAAGTCCTCTAACGACACGTTACCACGCTCGTCGCAAGGCACGATTACAATATTAACACCTGCCATAACTGCTGTTGCAGGGTTGGTACCGTGTGCCGATGCAGGGATAAGAACTGTTGTTCTGCCCGACTGACCAGTTGCTTGGAAATAACCACGAATAACCATCAAACCAGCGTACTCACCAGCTGCGCCCGAGTTTGGTTGATTCGACACCGCTGCAAAACCAGTAATTGCAGCCAAGTCACGCTCGATACCCTCCATCATAGCAAGGTAACCCTTAGCCTGTGATAGTGGAGCAAACGGGTGAACCGACCCAAAACCAGCATACGACATAGGCATCATACTTGCAGCCGAGTTTAGCTTCATAGTACAAGAACCTAGCGAGATCATGCTGTTTGCAAGCGAAATATCACGTAGCTCAAGACGCTTGATATAGCGCATAAGCTCTGTTTCGCTGTGGTATGAGTTAAATACATTTTCGGTTAATATTGCATCCTCTCTTAGTAGCGATGCATCTAGTGTAACCTTATCTTCGACACACTCAATAGTGACAGCCTCACAGCCAAGAGCCTCTGCAAAGATAGCAACAATGGTGTTAAGCTCCTCGACAGTAGTAACCTCGTCAATCGATAGACGAACTTTATCTGCCGTTGGGTAGAATAGGTTGATACCTTTTGCCTCGGCAATAGGAAGCACGGTTTGGCTGTCGATCTCAATGTTTAGTGTGTCAAAGAACACGCTATTTGTTAGCTTGCAACCAATCTTTGTAAGTGCCTCAGCTAGTGCGCTAGCATGGCTATTTATGTGTGTAGCAATGCGCTGCATACCCTTTGGGCCATGGTAAACGGCAAACATACCTGCCATCGATGCCATAAGTGCCGATGCAGTACAAATGTTTGATGTAGCTCTTTCGCGCTTGATGTGCTGCTCACGAGTTTGTAGTGCCATACGAAGTGCTTTGTTGCCGTTGCGGTCAACCGAAACACCAATAATACGACCAGGCATAGTACGCTTATACTCTTCGCGAGTTGCTAAGTATGCCGACGATGGGCCACCCATATACATAGGCATACCCAGCCTTTGAGTCGAACCAACTACAATGTCGGCTCCCCATGTTGCTGGCGACTTTAGTAGAACTAGTGCCATAATATCGGCAACAGCTGTAACCAAAACACCCTGCTCCTTAGCCTTAGCGGCAAATGCAGTGTAGTCAACAACTTTACCATCGGCACCCGGATACTGAACAATAGCACCAAACTCACGACCCTCAAACTCATATTCGTTAGCATCGCCTAGCACGATTTCAATTCCGTGTGGCTCGCTACGTGTGATAAGTACATCGAGAGTTTGTGGATATATATTTTCGTCAACAAAAAGTAGATTCTTACCCTCTTTAACTGCTGCACGTGAACGCTGTGCATACATCATGTGCATAGCCTCGGCAGCCGCAGTACCCTCGTCTAGTAGCGAAGAGTTACTCATTGGCATACCCGTAAGCGAGCAAACTACACTCTGGAAGTTAAGCAAAGCCTCAAGGCGACCTTGAGAGATCTCGGCTTGATATGGAGTGTATGATGTGTACCACGCAGGGTTCTCAAGCATATTGCGAACAATTACTGCTGGCGTAGCAGTAGGGTAGTAACCCATACCAATGAACGTACGTAGTGGAGTATTCATTTGCGAAAGGGCGTGAATGTGAGCAAGAGCATCGTGCTCGCTCATACCTTCGGCCGCAATATCGATAGGTGATGTAAGGCGAATGTTAGCAGGAACTACCTCGGAGATTAACTCCTCGACAGATCCAACGCCAATTACATTCATCATCTCTTTTACTGAATTTTCGTCGCAACCAATATGGCGATCTACAAATTTAGCATGTGACATTTCTCTGTAATATTTATTTTAGTTTTTATTATTATTGTATGCTTCTACACCATCTCTAAGAAACTTTGCAAACGCTGCTGCATCGAGGCTATAGCCACGTGGTGCAAGTAGCTGTGCTCCATCGTTGTTCTCTACCACGTAGTATGGTTGTGCGTTAACACCAAACTTCTCTACTTGGTAGTTAGCATTAATTTTGCCAATTGTCTTTAGAGTCTTGTCGCCTTTTTTCACCCACTCTGCCTCTGGTAGAGTCTTTTTATCATCTACATAAAGTGCAATGATAACATATTCGTTAGCAAGAATCTTTAGTACCTCGGGGTCTGACCAAACGTTTGCTTCCATCTCACGACAGTTAACACAACCGTGACCAGTAAAATCTAGGAACACTGGTTTGCCAACACTCTTTGCATAGGCTACACCCTCGTTGTAGTCGAAGAAACCTGTCAAACCGTGTGGTAGGTGCAAGAAGTCGCTATACTTAGCCTTTGGCTGGTCGCTATTAGACGATGTGTGAGCTGCCGCAGGAGCCGTAAGGTTAAAATCTAGTGTGTGCATAGGTGGTAGGTAACCCGAAAGTGCCTTTAGTGGCGCTCCAAACATACCCGGAATCAAATATACAACAAACGAGAATGTGATAATTGCAAGGAATAGGCTCTTTACCTTTAGGAATGGAGTGTCGCTATCGTGTGCAAAACGAATTTTGCCCAAGAAGTACATACCAAGTAGCGAGAAAATAACTATCCATAGTGCCAAGTAAATCTCACGATCTAGTAGACCCCAGTGGTAGGTTTGGTCTGCTACCGAAAGGAACTTAAGACCTAGAGCAAGCTCAATAAAACCAAGCGTTACCTTAACGCTATTTAACCATCCACCACTCTTTGGTAGGTTTTTAAGTAGCGATGGGAAGAACGCAAATATTGTAAACGGAAGCGCAAATGCTGCCGAGAATACAAACATTGTAATGATAGGCTCCCACACCTCGCCCTGTGTACTCTTAACAAGAATAGAACCCACGATTGGGCCTGTACACGAGAACGAAACAAGCACTAGTGTAAGTGCCATAAAGAAAGTACCAACCAATCCACCTTTGTCGGCCTTGCTATCGCTCTTGTTAACAAGCGATTGAGGCATCACAATCTCGAATGCTCCAAAGAACGAGATAGCAAATACAATAAAGATTACAAAGAAAATAATGTTTGGTAGCCAGTGTGTAGCTAGCCAGTTGAATATATCTGCCGTAACAGAATCACCACCAAGGAAATAAGTAATTGTGATGATAGCTGCAATCGGAAGTGTGTATAGTGCTACGATAAAGAAACCATATAGCGATGCAAGCATACGCCCTTTGGCTGGTGACGATGCACTCTTCATAAAGAACGACACTGTCATAGGAACCATTGGGAATACACATGGCGTAAGTAGTGCTGCAAAACCCCATAGGATAGCCTCAATAATTACACCCCACATAGATGGGCTTTCGCCATCTGCCTCTAAAGGAGCTACTTGGCTAGTGCTAGCTGCTACTGTTTCGCTTGCGCCCTCAACACCTTTTAGGGTAATGTTAAAGTCATAGTCGGTTGGCGGAAGACAACTTGTGTCGTCACACACCTGCCACTCTACTGTAACCTTTATTTTTTGATCGTTTGGTGAATTGACCTTGAATTTTTGGCTAAAATTTGCAACTTCTCCAATTTTACCAATCTCCATCTCAAACAAATTGTCATAGGCTTTGTGTACCTCGGACAATGTTGCAACCTCGCCCACTAGCTCAACTGTTGCTGGTAGCTCAAAGGTGAATGTTGTAGCATTTGGCCCTCCCTCGTAAGGCCCCATATCGTACATGTGCCATGGCTCTTCTATGTCGCCACTAAAGGTAACTTCGTAAACACCATCGCCAACATCTTTTATTGTTCTGCTCCACGAAACTGGCTCCTCGATTTGTGCCCAAAGGCTTAGCGAGGTCATAAACGTGACAATAAGTAGAATTAAATTTTTTATTCTCATAGTTTAGTTTATTTATATTTTATACTCTTTTATAATCTTATAGCCTATTATAGCTCCCAGTCAACACCATCT
>CAYJIL010000012.1:28224-34354 GCA_964370235.1 uncultured Rikenellaceae bacterium
TTTTATACTCTTTTATAATCTTATAGCCTATTATAGCTCCCAGTCAACACCATCTTTGCGGTCTTTAATCTTAACACCTAGAGTGGTGAGTGCATCACGAATTTTATCGCTAGTAGCCCAATCTTTAGATGCTTTTGCCTCTTGTCTAACCGAAAGAATCATATCTACCAGCCCTCCAACAAGTGCTTTGTCGTCGGAACCCTTTTCGTTTTGTAGGCCCAACAAATCGTGCAAGATAGTGCTAAACCCACTTTTAAGTAACTCTAGGTCCGATGCAGATATTGTTTGCTTACCATCATATATCGAATTAATAATCTTTACGTAGTCAAATAGAATAGCAATCGATATTGGGGTATTCATGTCGTCATATAGCGGAGCGGTTGCCTCTGCCCAAAAGTTTGACACATCGACACTGCTCTCTTTTGATGGAGCAATTTTGCCAAGTGTTGCCTCGGCCGCCATTAGCCTATCTAGCCCTTTTTGTGCTGCAATAAGTGCTTCGTTGCTAAAGTCTAGCGTGCTACGGTAGTGTGCCTGAAGGATAAAGAACCTAATAGTCATAGGGGAGTATGCCTGCTCTAGTAGCGAGTGGCTGCCAGTGAATAGCTCTTCTAGTGTGATGAAGTTACCCAAAGACTTACCCATCTTTTGACCATTGATGGTAATCATATTGTTGTGTACCCAATATCTTGCGCTGCTCTCGCCACAAGCGGCATGGCTCTGTGCCATTTCGCACTCGTGGTGTGGGAACACAAGATCCATACCACCACCGTGAATGTCGAACTTGTTGCCAAGATATTTTGAGCTCATAGCCGAACACTCCATGTGCCAACCCGGGAAACCATCGCTCCAAGGCGAAGGCCAACGCATGATATGCTCTGGAGATGCTTTCTTCCATAGCGCAAAATCTAGCGGCGACTGCTTGTCGCTCTGCCCGTCTAGTTCGCGAGAGCCTGCCATCATATCCTCTATGTTGCGACCCGAAAGCACACCATAGTCGAAATCTTTGTTATATTTTTGTACATCAAAATATACCGAACCATTGCTAACATAGGCATATCCCTTGTCGATGATTGTTTTAACCATCTCGATTTGCTCGATAATGTGCCCCGATGCTAGTGGCTCAATCGATGGAGGGAGAATGTTTAGCCCTCTCATTGCATCGTGGTAACGATTAATGTAGAACTGTGCAACTTCCATTGGCTCAAGCGACTCGAGTCTAGCTTTTTTTGCAATTTTGTCTTCGCCACTATCGGCATCGTTTTCGAGATGGCCAACATCGGTGATGTTGCGCACATAGCGAACTTTGAACTCTAGCGACTTTAATATTCTGAATAGTATATCAAATGTAATGGCTGGTCTAGCGTGCCCAAGATGTGCATCGCCATAGACCGTAGGGCCACACACATACAACCCAACCATTGGAGGATTATATGGAACGAACTCCTCTTTTTGGCGAGAGAGTGTATTATATAACTTTAGAGTCATATAGGTAGTGTATTAAAATATTGATTCAATTAACATATAAGTGCCTGCTCCACATAGGTAGCCCACAAGAGCGAGGGGTGTAAATTTCTTTAAGTAGTAGCCAAACGAGATGCCTTCGGCACCCATCACCGTAACGCCCGTTGCCGAGCCAATGATTAGGATGCTACCACCCGTAACGCAGCAGTAAGCAAGGAAAGTCCAAAAATCTCCGTTGGCAATAAAATTCATTGTATATTCATTTGCAGCCTCTAGTGGCACTAGCGGATACATTCCAATAGCACCAGCAACTAGTGCTAGATTATCTAGCATAGATGATGCAATGCCTAGTATCATTGCAATTATTGGAGCAGAGTGTATTGTTTGGTCAAGATATGCCGATGCAACTGTTAGCTGCCCTGCTACCGTAAGCGATGCAACCGACATGAGTATGCCCAAAAAGAACATAATTGTTGGCATATCTAGGTTGTGTGTTAGCTTTGAGATAGACAAGCGGTTCTCTTGTGAGGTGTGCATCTTCTCGTACATAATGTCTGTATAAACCCACAAAATTGCTAAACCCGATAGCACGCCCATAAACGGAGGTAGCTTGGTAAGCTCGGTAAAAACCGGAACCATTGCAAGCGAGAGAATACCCAAAACTAGGATTACTCTTCTCGAACCATTCGATATTTCGGGTATCGAGTCGTTCTCGATATGAATTTCGGGGCGAACTTCATCCCACGACTCTCCTTTTTTGAAGAACATCTTATTGGCAATTGCTAGTGGCACAGCCATTGTCACAAACGATGGAATGATAAGGCTCGATATTTGGTGGGCAGGTGATAGGTTGCCACTTGTCCACAGCAAAATAGTTGTAACATCGCCAATGGGCGAGAACGAACCTCCTGCATTTGATGCAATAATTACCATAGATGAGAATATCCATCGCTCGCTCTTTTGGGGGATAAACTTAACGAGTATAGCCACCATCAATACTGCTGTTGCAATATTGTCGAGCACTGCCGATAGAAAAAACGAAAGCAAACAAATAATTATCATAAACTTGCGCTTATTGCGAGTATGAATCATATTTGTAAGCATTCTAAAGCCACCATGTGCATCTATCAAATTGACGATAAGCAGCGAGCTTATTACAAAAAATAGAGTAGTAGTAACATCGCCTAGGTGGTTGATTAGCGAATATTCTGTAAGAAAACGAATTTGAGTCTCGCCTGGGTCGAGCTGCGATGCCTTTGGTACCTCTTGTAGTAGTTGGTTAAAGTCGCCACTCATGCCACTACCCAAAATATCTGGTGCTCCAAATATTAAGAGCCCCCACATTATGACAGCCGATAGAATTGCTACCGCCGCTTTATTTACGCCCGTTTTGTCCTCTAGTGCAATTAAAATAATTGCTAGTACAAACACCATTGGCATAATTGCAAATACAGACATTTCGTTATCTTTTTACCTCATTAATAAATAGCGAAAGAGAGGGCTTAGATATTTGATACCTCTCCTCTCTCTTTGCTCATATTTAACTAAATTTGTTAGCTGTTATCTCAAAATAATCTCGTTTGTTCCAACAATGTAGCCATCTAGATATACCTCTAGAATATACTTACCTGCCGATATACCGCCACCATTGTAGTATAGACTCACGTTTAGGTCTTCGCCTTGGTAGTCTACCTCACGAGATGCCGAGAACGAAATTTTGTCGCCCTCATACTCGAATAGCGAACCGCCCTCGCCTGCTAGCACATATCCCTCGGGACCAGTAATTCTGATATAAACCATTCTCACGCCCGGTATCGCTAGCTCGTTTGCGCTAAGTACTAGGTCTGAGCGAAGTCTCGACGCGTTACGCACCCTCGAAGTCTCTTTGTCGTTAGATCTAAGTGCTTTAAGCGAAATATCTCTAGCACGAATAATCGCACCTTTCTTTAGCTTTGATTTAAACTCTTGGTTTTGCTCCTCGGCAGCCTCGGCACGTAGTTTTGCACCCGAAAGCTCGCGAGTTACTCTGCGATTCTCTGCAGTTAGTTTTTGGTTCATTTGATTAAGAGAGTCAATCTGGTGTACATATCCCTTCATGACAGTACGAAGTGTACCTAGCTCTTTTTCATATTTCTTTAGTTTTGCATAACTCCACGAACGCTCTTGCTTTAGCCTTGTCATAAGAGAGTCGGCACGCAATTTCTCTATTCCAAGCATTTGGTTTATGGTGTCGTTCTCGGTTTGAATGTTCTCAAAGTCGGTCATAAGCAAACCAAGCCTATTTTGTAGGGTGTCTCGCTCCTCGGTTAAAGCCTCTTCGCTGCCTCTAAGTATATTTACTTGTCTAAAATACTGAAACGAAATGGCAATTAATAGAACCGTCATAATAACAATTACCATCTTATACCCTTTTAGGGCATTATTCCCGCCGCCTTGCTCGTCGTACTGATCTCTTTCTTGTGTCATATTTGTTAATTTATTAAGCTTTTTGTTGAACGTTTCTTCATTTCTAGCAGCAAATATAAATAAAAAAGTGATACCACATATAAAAACATATAGTTTTTTACTATCTTTGCGGTATGAAATAGTAGATTATTAGCTAAGTATGTGGAGAATATTGTTGTTGTTGGTTTTCTTTTTGCCTTCGTGTTTGTCGATGTCTAAAAAGTATAATGATTTGGTTACCGCCAATGGAAAGTACGATTCTAAGATTGATTCGGTAAAAAAAGAGTATGACTTGCTGAAAGAACAGCACGATGCACTAGCACTAAGAGTAGTATCTATGTCGCAAGACAGCATCAAGCAGTATGAGAGCTATAAAAAACTTCAGACCGAATATAACAGAGCACTAGTTAGTGGCTCTTCGGAGATAGCTAGCAACAAACGTTTGTTGTATGAGAACAATATGATATTTCAAGAGAGACTACTAGTGCTCGAAGAGATTCAAACCCATGTCAAAAACCGTGAATACCTGCTAAATAATATTCAAGCACGTAGCGAAGAGAGTGTACGACAGTACTCCTCAAAGGGTGTAATCGTTGATAAACGAATGGGCTCGGTTGTAATTTTTGTTCCCGATAGCATTCTTTTTGACTCTACCTCATATACTCTTAGCCCACAAGGCGTAGAGTTTACAAAAACTTTATCACACCTAATTTCGTTTCAGCGTAATGTTAATGTAGTGGTGGGCGGTCATGCAGCGTCCGACCTATTAATCGTAGATAGCGAGTTTGGTGATGAGTGGGATTTGAGCTGCTGGCGAGCAACGGCTATCACACAAGAGATATTGGCGCAAAAAGCAATTTCGCCCAAGAATATCTATGCCGCAGGGCATGGTAGTTGGGGGATAATGGCAGACCCTAGTGGCATAAGATCGGGCAAGACCGAAATTATAATCACCCCCAAAATAGAAGATATATCGGAACTATTACTCCGATCTGTAAAATAGAAAAATTCAAAATAGATATGGCAAGTAAATTTGGCAGAGTACTCCTAAAACTAAGCGGCGAGTCGCTAGCAGGAGGAAACGGTACAGGTATTGATGTTGAGGTAGTAACGTCATACGCTAAACAAATCGACCAAATGGTTAAGATGGGAACACAGGTCGCTATCGTAATAGGCGGTGGTAACATCTTTCGTGGTTTGAGCGGTGCAGGCAAGGGTTTCGATAGAGTAAAGGGAGATCAAATGGGTATGATGGCAACGGTTATCAACTCTTTGGCTCTTTCTAGTGCACTAGAGAGCATAGGTGCACCAAGCGTTGTGATGACCTCTATATCTATGGCTCCTGTTGGTCAAATATACACAAAAAGTCATGCCATTGAGGCAATGCAACAAGGCAAGGTAGTTATTGTATCGGGAGGTACTGGTAACCCTTTCTTTACTACCGACACAGCGTCGGCTCTGCGTGGTGTAGAGCTTGAGGCCGATATTCTACTAAAAGGCACTCGTGTAGATGGTATTTACACAGCAGATCCAGAAAAGGATCCTAGTGCAACAAAGTTTGAAACAATAACATTTGATGAGGTTTACACACGTGGGCTAAAAGTTATGGATATGACAGCCTTTATCATGTGTAAAGAGAATAATCTTCCAATTTATGTTTTTGATATGGATACTCCGGGTAACCTAAAACGTGTTATCGAGGGAGAGCTAATCGGAACATCTGTAACTCTGTAATTATTGTACCCTAGCAGTGATGCTATGGTAATATTTTAACACTAGGTGTAATAAACACCTAGTTATACATTTATATATTTATACCAAACTCTGTACCAATGGAAAACAGATTTAAGAAAGATGGGGATAGCCCATTCAACAGTGAAAGAAGTGAGAGATCACCCCGTGAGGCACGATCTGAAGGCGATTCAAGATCGTCAAGAGGCTCGTTTGAGCGCAAATCATTTAATCCTAACTTCGATTCAGAAGGTAGAGTAAAAGGGGCTGGTGAGCGTAGATCGCCACGTCCAAGAATTAGTAGGTCAGAGGGGTTCAACCGTGACGCATCACAAGGCGAATCGAGCGGCTTTAACAGAAGTTCAGACCGTAGTGGTGGCTTTGAGCGTCGTGAGGGCGGCTTTAAGCGTCCGGGCGGTTTCGAGCGTCGTGAAGGTGGCTTCAACCGTGGTGGTGATCGTCCAGAGGGTGGTTTCCAGCGCCGTGAGGG
>CAYJIL010000013.1:0-12283 GCA_964370235.1 uncultured Rikenellaceae bacterium
TTTTATTACCTATCTTGTAATAATGACTGCTCGTGCTCAGCAAGGTATTGGTTTATTTGCGTTATGATTTCGGGGTGATCGGCTGCTATGTTGTACTTTTCGCTAGGATCTACGGCTACGTTGTATAGCTCGGGAGTAGCGTAGACTATCTTTTTGCCTGCCGTGTAGGTGGGCTTTGTTGCGTAAATAGCTTTGTAGTCGCCTAGCCTAGCTGCATATACTTCGCCTACACGGTAGAATATAAAGCCCTCGCGTGGGCTTTCGGCACCAGTGGTAAAGCTGCTTGCAAGGCTAACACCATCGTAGTGTATGTCGCTAGGTAGGTCGTAGCCTATGATTTGTGCAATGGTGGGCATAATGTCGAGCCCACAGCCCATGGTCGTGATGGTGGCTGGCTCTATCATCTCTCCCCAAACAATGAATGGTACTCTAAAGCCTCCCTCATATGCCGATGCCTTGCCGTCACGCAACACACCTGCCGAGCCGCTCTCATACTTTGTGATTAGCCATGGGCCATTGTCCGATGAGAACATCACGATGGTGTTGTCTTCGATGCCGCTCTCTTTTAGTTGAGCCATTATTTCGCCCACGCTCCAGTCTATCTCTTCGATGGTGTCACCATAGCGACCACCGTCTGATCGCCCACGAAACTCCTCGCTAGAGTAAATAGGGATGTGTGGCATGGGGTGCGCTAGCATCAAAAAGAATGGGCGGTCGCTGTGTGAGCGAATAAACTGGCGACTGTGCTCGGTAAGGCGGCGAGTAAATAGCGATTGATCGCTCTCCCATTCGATAATTTCGTTATCGTGATAAAAGGGCAATTTGTGGCTATAATTCATGTTGCCTAGTATGTGCTGCTCTTTGGCACTCATGTCGTTAGAGAAAGGAATGCCATAGAACGTGTCAAAACCGTGGTTTAGTGGTAGGTTCTCGGCCTTTTGATGTCCCAAATGCCATTTGCCAACCAAAGCATTGGTGTAGCCCTTTGCCTTTAGCATTTCGGGTAGTGTTAGTTCGCTATTGGCTAGACCACCTGCCGTTTCGGGAAAATATACTTCGTGCTGTGATATGCGGTAGGGGTATCTGCCCGTCATGAGACCTGCGCGCGAGGGTGTCGATACCGAGGCAGGTGTGTAGAACGAGCTCCATTTTTGCCCTTCGACAGCCATTCTGTCAAGCACCGGAGTCTTGATAGATGGGTTGCCATAACAGCTAAGGTCGCCATAACCCATGTCATCGCAGTATATGATTATGATATTTGGTGCTTGGTTGGTTTGCTCTAACGCAGTATTTGCATAAGCAAGTGTAGGTACTGCAGCTAGTGCTGTTAATAGTGTTTTCATATTTTTTGTAGAAGAATTAGTAGATTAGATAGCCTGCCAGTCCGCTTAGCAATATAACATATATGGGGCTCACCTTTAGTATTACTAGCACAAGGGCAATTGCAAAAATGATGTAGCTATATGGGTCGATAAAATTATCGGGTGTGTATAGCAATATCGCCGCCGATAGTATGAGTCCTATAATAATTGGGCGGAGCGAGCGCATAACACTTTTTATCATTGGGTTATGCTTTAGCTTTGCAAAAAGTATTGATGCAATGAGCATGAGTATAAACGATGGGGCACATATGCCTAGCGTAGCAACCGTTGAGCCTAGAGCCGAACCTGTTGCCTTGTAGCCAATGTAGGTAGCACAGTTGATTGAGATGGGGCCCGGCGTCATTTGTGAGATAGCGACTATGTCGGTAAATTCTCCGCTAGTGATCCATGGGTTTGCAACAACTACTTCGCTCTGAATGAGCGAGAGCATTGCATAGCCTCCCCCAAAGCTGAATATGCCTATCTTAAAGAATGTAAGAAATAGTGTAAGGTAAATCATGCTTGTGCCCCCTTTCTTGCCCTATAAAGGCCATAAGCCACCGCAATGGCAATAAACCACAAGGGCGAAATGCCTATGTAGATGAGAGTTGCAATTGCAATAAAAAGTGGATATTCTATTTTTTTGACGTGTTTGGCAAAGCTAAATACGGGGTATAGTATAAGGGCTACCACAGCAGGTCTTATTCCCATAAAGATCGAACGCACAGTAGGGTTGTCGTCTATGCGGCCAAAAAAAACAGCAACTAGTAATAGAATAATATATGATGGTAGCGTAGAGCCCAGAGCCGATACTATTAAGCCCTTTGCTCCCGATACATGGTAACCAATTAGCATAGAGGTGTTAACCGCCATTGGGCCAGGCGATGATTGTGCTATGGCAAGGTAATTCAAAAACTCCTCTTCGCTACACCAAGCTCTGTGCTGAGTAACCTCTTTTTGCATCATTAGCACCATTGCATAACCTCCACCAAAGGTGTATATGCCAATTTTAAAAAACGATATAAATAGTTGTAAATAATTTTTCACTAGGCAGTTATGATGTTGTAAAGACGCTCTGAGAAGCTACTTTGTGTGTACTCTTTTTTTGCTATTTGATAGTTTGTGTGTGCGTGCGACATCCATGTTGTGCTAGCTCTTTTTATGGCTTCGCTAATTGAGTCAGGCGAGCGGTGGTCGCACTCAACACCGTTTGTGTGTGTGAAGATAGCGCCAATTCCCCCCACACTAGAGTCGCTCACAACTACCAAGCCCATTGCATATGCCTCGAGTATCGAGACTGGTTGCCCCTCGTTTTTGGATGGGAGTATAAATATTTGGTTTTGGCATAGTAGCTCTCGCTTTTTGTCTCCTGCCACCAGCCCATGATATGTGACACGCTGTGGGTGACGAGCACAAAACTTCTCGAACCGCTCTTTGGTTATGGCGTTATCCTCAATACTGCCTGCAATATCTAATGTGTAGTGGTAGGGCAGTAGCTCAAAAGCATCGATAAGCTCAAAAATACCTTTTGCCTGCATAATATTGCTAAGGAACAATATTTTGTGAGCATTTTCACCGTTTAATTTCTCCTTTAGCTCGCTAGGGCTAATAAACAAATAGTCCTCTACACAGTTGTGACACGCCACCACCTTTGAGGGGTGTGTTGCCACCTCTAGTGTTGGGCGAAGTGCATCCGATAGAGCAATAACGCTCTTTGCTCCCGAGAACAAATATTTTACCATCATGCGCTTAATGGGTGACAGAGAGTTATACATTTGGCCAAAAGTTGCCCCATGTGTGTGTATGATGTAATCGACACCCTTTAGTCGTGCCCACAACATATAGGGGCTATATCGCATAAAGCCACGAAAAGTGATACCCACCGATAGATATACCAGTGAGCATCGCTCTTTTTGCATAGTGCAAATATCTCTCACCAAAGTGGTAATAACACGCCACAGATGTGTGAGCGAGAAAAGACTCTTTAGCCTATTTCCTGCAAACTCTCGCTCCATGGTTGTGTCTATTTTTATAATATCAACCTTAGCACTTAGCTCCTTATAGGCTATTTGGCTCATTAACGAATGGCCATGAAGAGGAGGAGGGAATGGCGCACAAAAGAGTAACTTCATCATATATATTTATTACATTGTTTACTTAACAGGTAGTGGTGTAACTCTAACGTTTCTAAAAAGAATATCGCTACCTTCGCTCTGAAGGGCAATGTGTCCACTGCTATATTTTGAGTTAGTGCCTATGTTTTGTAGCGTACCATTAACATATACCGTTATTGTACCATCAGAGCATATTATGTCCATAGAATTCCACTCGCCCACACCATATTCGTTTGATGGTTCACGTTTTTCGATGCGAATAAATTTTGGACGCTCTTGGCCGGGAGCAATGTTGGTCTCTTTAATGTCGGCACCACCCATCACCACAAAATCGCCTGCATCACCTGCATGTAGCTGACACTCGACGGTGCAAGGGAATGGCTGCCCATTTTTTTGAACAAACACAAACACTCCGCTATTGCTTTTTTTGATAGGCCACATCCACTCTACGTGTAGCTTGTAGTTTTCATAAACCTCTTTTGTCGAAAGAAAGCCAAATGGCTGACCCTTAATGTGTAGTATGCCATCATTAATTGCAAATACATCTTGGGCTTTTACACTCTCGTCGGCTAGAGTATGCTCCCATGCCGATAGGTTATTATCCTTTAGTAGGTCTATGGTTTGTGCCTTTAGCGAAGACACCATAGCAGAGCCCACAAGTAGTGCTCCTAGTAGGGTTGTAGTCTTAGTAAAATTCATATCGATGTCGAATTTAGTTAACGAATATCCAAAAGTAGCCATTTTTGGCTAAAAAACGAAAAATATAACGTATATTTGACAAATAATTTGAGTATAATATGAAGATAAAAACAGCCTTTACACTACTATTTATAGCGTTATTTTGCACTAACTTAACAGCGCAAGATAGCCCAATTGTTGTTGCTGCCGACAGAGCAGATCAATACCTTTATATGCTTGATGGCAAAACTGTTGCCGTTATGGCTAACCATGCCACTACTACTTCTAGTGGCGAACACTTGGTCGATTTTTTGCACTCTAGTGGTGTTAACCTAAAGTACATTTTTGCGCCCGAGCACGGTTTTAGAGGAACGGCCGATGCTGGCGAATACATTAGCAATGGACGTGATGAGTCAACGGGTGTTGAGGTAATATCGCTATATGGCAAGAGCAAACGACCTAGCGATGAGATAATGAAAGGTATAGACGTAGTAGTATTCGACCTACAAGATGTTGGAGTGCGATACTACACCTACCTATCGTCTCTACACTACATACTAGAGGCTGCCGCACAAAATGGCAAAGAGGTAATTGTTCTGGATAGACCAAACCCAAATGGTTTTTACACCGATGGGCCTATTAGAGACGACAATCATGTAAGTTTTGTGGCTATATATCCAGTGCCTATTGTGCACGGAATGACCCTTGGCGAGCTAGCCAAAATGGCACAAGGCGAGGGCTGGTACAAAGAGGCGCAGGGTTCAAAGGTAACCGTAGTGGCGTGTGAGGGATACTCTCGCTTTAGTCTATATGAGTTACCCATTAACCCTTCTCCCAACCTCAAAGACATGAAAAGCATATACTTATACCCGTCTATATGCCCGTTTGAGGGAACACCTCTTTCGCTAGGTAGAGGTACCGATTTTCCGTTTTTGGCGTATGGTCACCCAAAAATGAATTCACAAAGTTTCTCGTTTACACCTCGCCCAACTGCGGGGGCTAAGAACCCTCCTCTAAACGGTGTTAAATGCTATGGAGTAGACCTGCGAGAGATGAGCGATGACGAAATACTAGATGGGGGATTCACCCTTAAATATATTATTGATGCCTATGAGCGCACGCCACTTGGCCAAAAGTTTTTTACCAACTTCTTTGATACACTACTAGGTGTTAGCTATGTGAGAGAGATGATAATCGAGGGCAAGAGCCACGAGCAAATCTCGGCAGTATGGCAAGACGAGGTAAAAGAATTTAAAGAGAGGCGCAAAAAATATCTAATTTATGAATAATTCGAAGCCGAAAGGCAACCGCACACCAAAACCTATTGAGCTCACCAGCCAAGAGAACACAGCACTACTAGAATTTTTGTTTAGTGAGCTAAAAGACAAGAGCAAGACTACCGTGAGATCGTATCTACGTAATGGTCAGGTAAATATTAATGGGGTTCAATCAACACAGTTCGATGCTCAAGTATCGGCAGGTGATAGGGTATCTATTGTTTTTGAGAGAGTGCACGATCCACTAAAGCACCCTTTGTTAAGAATCATCTATGAGGATGACCACATAATTGTTGTAAACAAACACAACGGTCTTTTGTCTATGGGTACTGCCAAGCAAAGGACCAAGTGTGCATACTATATTTTGAGTGACTACCTAAAGCGTCGTGATCCGTTGGCTCGCATCTTTATTGTGCATAGGCTCGATCGTGAAACTTCGGGAGTTATGATATTTGCCAAGAGCATGGAGGTGCAGCACACCTTTCAGTATAACTGGAAGAACATCGTAGCCGAGCGCAAATATATAGCCGTTGTGTCACCACCACCCAAAAAACCAGAGGGTGAGATATTTTCATATCTGTTTGAGAGCAAGGCTCTAATCGTTTACTCAACAAACGACCCATCAAAAGGTGACCCTGCAACCACATATTATCGTACCCTGCAAGGTAACGACCACTATGCACTACTAGAGCTAGAGCTAGACACTGGTCGCAAGAACCAAATTCGTGTTCACATGAAAGATATTGGTTCGCCAATTGTAGGTGATAAAAAATATGGTGGCCGAGTATCGAACATTAACCGTGTAGCGCTACATGCAATAAAAATTCGCTTTACGCACCCAGTAACTGGGCGTGAGCTATCGTTCTCGACCGATATACCAAGACAGTTTATCGAACTTTTAAACTCGTAACAAAGATGAAAAATCGCTCTTGGCGAAGAATTCTACTTATGGTAGTTGTTAGTGTCATCGCAACTTTTGCGTTGACACTATCGCTAGCATGGATATATATAAGGCTCAATCAAGAGAGTGTTAAAAAGACAGTTATTGCCATTGCAAATAACACAACAAATGGTGATTGGTCACTAGATAAAGTATCAATTACCATATTTAGACACTTTCCAAAGGTGAGCCTCGAGTTGTCGGGTTTGGGGTTATATGATGTTAACTCGGCCGATAGTTCACAGGTGTTAGATATTGGGGCAGGTTATGTGGCACTAGACATAGTAAAAGCCCTCAAAGGTAGTGTTGATGTAACTAACGTGACAATAGATTCGCTGATAGTTAACGCAAAGCAAGACTCTATGGGTATAGACCTAGTGCGTGCAATATCGTTAAAAGATACAACTAGTAGCGACACCACCACCAGTAGCTATATGCTCAATTTGCAGGACATTACACTGCTTAATAGTAATATAAAATTTAGTCAAGCAACAGGCGAGCGATATCAGCTATCGATAGATAGGCTAAAGTCATTCTTTTATGACGATGCCGACAGTCTATCGCTAAATATTGAATTGCAATCGCAGCTCGACTCACTCAGCACATTTATGCCGCTAGAGGGCAAGAACTTGCTTTTTAATGGTTATGTAAACTATGTGCGCAGCAGCCAAACGGCAAATATTCAGGCTGGAGAGCTCGATTTGGGTATTCTCAAGCTACTTGTCGACGGAACTATTGCGCTCGATAGCATTGGCTATACCAACGTAAATGCCTCGATGGCAATGCGTGATATTGGAGCAATTGGCATCGATAATAAAGGTTTGATTAGTGCCGAGGCCAAAGGCGATGGTTCGCTAAATCTTTCGATAGGGGTGTCGGGTAAGCGAGGCGAACGACTCTTTAGCGGAAATGTCGATGGTAGTGGCTTTGTGTGGCTAGTGAATGGCAAAAAGGTAGAAGATATCGAAACCAAGCTCAGCTTTAGGGCCAAGCTAAAAGATCCACAAAACTACCTTATGGTAGATAGGCTAAAGGCTCGCTATGGCAATAACTTTATCGACCTTCGTAGCCAAATTAGTAACTTTATGGAGCCCAACGTTACACTTGCCTCAAAGGGTAAGGTTGACCTTGCACAAGTGGTTGACTTGCTAGGGCTCGATGTGCACACAAAGGGCGAGTTTGACCTCGATGCCGACCTACACAGCCAGTGGGATAAAAACTATATGCTCACCCAAGATAGTGGCTACATAAAGCTAGATGTACAAAATTTTGCATTTCACCATGGCGACTCGGTACACCTAATCGATACTATTTCGGGTAATTTTATCTTTGAGCGAGATACACTAAAAGGGCGTAATATTAACATTGCAATGGGGCCTAACAAAATAAAGGTGGGCATGATTGTAGACAATGTAATGAACTACTTTCTTGGCAATAGTAATCGCACTATGCTGGGAATGAGAGTATCGGCACCACACTTTAACCCAAGCCGCATTGCTAGGGCTGTGGTATCAAAGGAGCAGCGTGCCCAACGTCGAGCAAGGCTCAAGAACCCACAAGACTCTATGTTGATTGCAGCAAGGATTGATAGCATTCGCCAAAATGCTATTGACGATGTATTCTTTGATTGTGGATTAATTATAATAAACAATTCGGGCGATAAATTTAGCTCAAAACTATCGGATTATGAGGCCACATTCAAGATGCGAGACTTTAGGGCTAATCCTCTAATTTTTGCGCCTATTAGCCAGTTTTCGGGAGATGTAATTCTGCGACGTGACTCGCTTATTATTCCGTTTGCTCGAGGTGTTTTGGGGCGTAGCGACATTGACCTCTCGCTAGAGATGAATGGTTTGAGAGGGCTATTTATGAACCCAAGTGACACCACAAATAACATACACCACAATATTAGCGTAAAGCTAAACTCAAAAGAGGTGTATGCACGTGATATATTCACTCTAAATCGTACATTCCTGCTACCAAGGCAGATGGTAAACGAGCGTATTCAGGGGCTAAAATTCGATGCTACACTTGGCTACAATTTGCGTGATCTTGTTATTGATAATGCTCTTAGCATAAATATTCGCAACCTAGAGGGGGCGACACCTATGTATCCATTGGCAATTAGTAATGTTACCCTAAATGCCGATATGAATAGCAGTGCCATAAACCTAAAACAAGTAACTGCTAAGGTGGGCGATAGCGATATTATGGCTACTGGTAAAATAGATATTCGTTTGAGCGAAAGGGACACTACGTTCATGGCAGAATTTGGTGTTAAATCCGATTTTATCGACCTCGACCAAATTATGTCTACCGACTTTGTCTACTCAAGCCAGTATGAAGATCAGGTGATAGACTCGCTAGAGTGGGAGCTGTTAACAGATACCACACTCACAACTGCGGCAATAGATCAAAAACTAAAGGCGCTATCTAAGCGTGAAAACCGAAAGAAAAAGCGACAAGAGCGCAAAAGTGATAGCTCGACTCGTTTGATGAATTCGTTCACACCCGAGAATAAAACCGAGCGAACAATGTTAACCGAGGTTACTGCCGACGATGGTAGTCAGCTAAATGTGCTGTCGATACACCTTCCACAACTACACCTAAGTGTTGATGTTGGGCGTGCTAGGTATATGGGGCTAGAGCTAGAGCAAATTAGTGGTAACATGAAAATTGATACCACCAATGTTATTGCCCTTAATGACTTTACTATGCAAAACGATGGTGGTGATATGGAGCTATCGGGCAAGCTAGTGATGGATTCGATAACGGCACCAAACATTCGTTTAGATGGTAAAATGAAGGTGCAAAATCTTAACCTCTCGAACCTAGACTTTGAGGTAGAGATGGAGGATAGCGAGAATTTTTCGGTGGGCGACCACTTTAAGGGTAGGGTAGATGGAGCAATGGATCTTAACCTATTTATTACACCCGAGCTAGAGGTGCTAAGCAACGATATGTATGCACAAATTGACGCAACCATAAGAGACGGAGCAATAGTTAACTTTGCCCCTATGCTTGCTATGAGTAGCTATTTTAGAAAGCACGACCTTTCGTTAATTCGTTTTGGAAGCATGAGTAATGTATTTACCATCGAAAAAGGCGTAATGAAAATACCTCGCATGAACGTTGCATCTACCATTGGTAATATATACATTGCTGGCGAGCAGAGTTTCGAGGGCAATATGGATTACACTATCGAAGTGCCTTGGCAGGTGATACGCCAAGCGGCAATGAGCACCATCTTTGGAGGTAAAAAGAAAGAGGGGCAAGAGGAGATAATTCAGGAGGCAACCGACAAGAAATATTTGAGCGTACAAATCAAAGGTACTAGCGACGATTTTGATGTTAAAGTTGGAAAAAACAAAAATAATAAGTAGCATGAGCTACGAGCCACGAGAATTTTATAACACCCAATTACAAGTAACTACAACCCAAAAAAACATTATCAAAAAACAACGACAGTTATTTTTGGTAGTTAAACTAGTGTCGTTTCTGTTGGCAGCAGTGGCAATATATTACAGCTTTGAAGGGCTTACGCCTTTGGTCGCTGTGGTGTTTGCTGTGGTATATATATATGCATTGATACGAGATCAAAAACTAGAACAATCGGCAGCATTCTTGCGTGAGCAAATCGCAAACTTTGAGGCCGAGCTTAGGTATCTCGATGGCGACATTACAGGGCAGGAGAGTGGCGAGGAGTATTTGAATGCCGATCACCCCTATGCTCTAGATCTCGATATTTTTGGCCCCTCGTCACTATATGGCGACATTGCTCGTCCAATGACTCCGCTTGGTGCCGATAAGCTAGCTAGCTACCTGCTTACACCACTTACAACGCAAGAGGAGATTACTGCTCGTCAAGAGGCTATCTGCGAACTTTCTCAGCAGTGCGATTGGCTACACTCTATGCGTTCGCAGTCGAAACTACACCCCATTCATAGATATAGCAACGGAGTAATTGCTAAGTGGGCAAATATTCCTATTATCTCACCATTTCCAACGGTGTTGCTATACTGCATAAATGGTGTGGCTATTGTCTCGCTATTGGCAGCCATTGCAGGGCTAATTCCGTTTATATTGTTTTCGGTACTTGCAGCATTGCAGCTAGGTATTGCGGCAATTAGCATGAGCCGAATATCAAAAATAGCCGCCTCGTTAGATGCTGCACTTAAATCGCTATCAAACTACTTACACATAATTAGAATGTTAGATGGCAAGAGTTTTGATTCGCCAAAGCTAAACCACATAAAGGATAGTTTGTTTGGTGGCGATGGTTCTGTGGTGGCACTAGCAAAATTGCGCCGCATACAGAGCGATATTGATTCACGCTCAAATTTACTGGTGTATATAGCACTCAATAGCCTATATTGTCGAGATTTGCATACAATAATTTCGCTGAGCAAGTGGCACAAACAATACTCTGCATCAATCGCACAATGGGTAGATAACATCACCGAACTTGATGCACTATCTAGCATGGCAATATATAGGTTTAACCACCCCCATTTTAGTTTCCCAAGTGTCGATAAAAAGAGCATACTCTCGGCAAAAGACCTCATCCACCCGCTTATGCGAAGTGGCGAGGCGGTGCCCAACGACTTTGAGCTAGGGTCGATGAACAAGCTATTTATTGTTACGGGTGCAAACATGGCTGGTAAGAGTACCTTTTTGCGTAGTGTTGGGCTTAATATGGTATTGGCACACTGTGGATGTGTTGTAAGTAGCCCTAGCTTTAGTTTTAGTGTGGTAGATTTGTTTACTTCGATGCGTACAACCGACAACCTAAGCAAGGGTAGTTCATATTTTCATGCCGAGCTTTCACGCCTAAAACTACTATGTGATAGGGCGCAGCAACAACGCCCAATGTTTGTAATACTAGATGAGATGCTAAAGGGTACAAACTCTGCCGATAAGCTATCGGGCTCTCGTCGTTTCTTGGAGCGAATGTTAGAGTTCAATATATCGGGGCTTGTGGCTACTCACGACCTTGCGCTAGGTGAATTAGAGACTAAATACCCACATAATTTTAAGAATATATGCTTTGAGATTGAGCATAGCGACCACAACATACACTATAGCTATAAGCTACAAAATGGTGTTAGCAAGAATATGAATGCAACGCTGCTACTAGAGCAAATGGGCATAATCTAGCTCTTTATTATTGTTGTGTGTGACTAATTGTTTTGTAATGAATTAGTTGGGTTTGGGATTTGTGTTTTTAAATTATTATTATTATATTTGTGTTAGCTACTTAATGATAATATTTACATAAATATTAATTACCTAAACTAATTGATTATGAAAATTCTTAGATTTAGTCTACTAATTGCATTTATTTTTACAAGTTCGGTACTTTTTGCACAAAAAGAAGGAGATTTTGTTTTGGGCGGTTCGTTTTCTTACAGTAACAACAGTACAAAATATTTGATAGACGGTAATGAAGTTTTTCAAACAGACCTTGGCAGTTCGTCGTCTAGCAACTTCTCTATCTTGCCATCGTTTCATTGGTTTGTAAGCGATGATCTTGCGCTAGGAGCTAGTATAGGTTATAGTTATAGTAAAGTATTTTCAGGCTATACTGATGGAGGTTTTTCCGATCTAGAAACCTATAACTCAGTAGGTATGTTTGTGTTTGAACCATCGGCATATTACTATATTAAGATATGTGATAAATTTTACTATACGCCTCAGCTATCAATTGGATATTCAGCAGGTAAAAGCTATATAATAACTCACGACGAATATCTTGGTAAATCAAAAGATGATAATGGTAAAGTTAAAGCATTTGGAATTGGTCTACATCTAGCTAAGTTCGAATACCGCGCGTCAGATAAAATAGGTGTTGGTGTAGGTTTGGGCTTAGGTCATATAAGATATTTGTATAGCAAATTCTCTTATACAGATCAG
>CAYJIL010000013.1:12383-34249 GCA_964370235.1 uncultured Rikenellaceae bacterium
TATCGTTTAAATGGTACTTCTAATTAAATCGATAATAACTATATAGTAAACAAAATAGAGCGGTTGTCTTAGTAATTAAGGCAGTCGCTCTGTTTTTCGATGCAAAAATAATAGCACAAAATGGTGGCATATTGTAATATTATTTAAAATTTGTATATATTGTTACTCAATAACAAACTACCGTAAACTTCTTTCTCAAGCCCACTACTCATAGTTTTTATTTGGCGCTAACAACTCTTTTTGTTGTTGTGTATAACTAATTGCTATATAGTTAATTGGTTGGGTTTTTATTTTGTGTTTTTAAATAATTATTATTATATTTGTGTTAGCTACTAAATGATAATATTTACATAAGTATTAATTACCTAAACTAATTGATTATGAAAATTCTTAGATTTAGTCTACTAATTGCATTTATTTTTACAAGTTCGGTACTTTTTGCACAAAAAGCAGGAGATTTTGTTTTGGGTGGTTCGCTTTCTTACAGCAATAGCCAGTCAAAAATGTTTGTCAATACCGTTGAGACAATTCAAGTAGAATCGGGTACAAATTCGAAATCTAGTAACTTCTCTATCTTGCCATCGTTTCATTGGTTTGTTAGCGACAACTTTGTGTTGGGAACTAGTATTGGTTATAATTCTAGCAAAACTTTTGCAGGGTATGGAGAAAACGGATATACTACTACCGAAAAATATATAAAATCAAATGCGTTTGTATTTGAGCCATCGGCATACTACTATATTAAAATATGTAATAAATTATACTATACTCCTCAATTATCTATCGCTTTCTCGTCAGGTAAAAACCACTTGCATACATATGACCCATATTTAAGTAACTCAGATGAAGAGATTGGTAAATTAAGTGGATTTGGAATTGGTTTACATCTTGCTAAGTTCGAATACCGTGCAACAGATAAAATAGGTGTAGGTGTAGGCTTGGGGCTAGGTCATATAGCGTACGTACACCAAAAGGTTACCGATTCACGACAACACAATGCCGTAGACTATAAGACAAGTCTGTTTGATTCGGCAATTAATACCGAAAACCTACTTGGCGATATTACTTTATCGTTTAAATGGTACTTCTAGTTAAAGCAATAATAACTATATAGTAAAAAAATAGAGCGGTTGTCTTAGTAATTAAGACAGTCGCTCTGTTTATTTGATGCAAAAAATAATAGCATAAAAGGGTGGCATATTGTAATATTATTTTAAATTTGTATCATAAACGATGTGTTTACATCGTTTTATATGCGTTACACTAACTACTACTATAATGAGCACAAGACTATTGCTACTTACTATCGCTGCTATTTTTTGCTGTGAATTATCATACTCGCAGCAGACAATCGAGCTAGACGAGATAATTGTTACCAATAATAGAGACCTCACACGCAAAGAGCGCAAAGAACGAGATAAAACCATATTCAGAATATTTAAAGAGAGGCTCGAAAAAGACTTTAAACAACTAGATGGAACAACATTTCAGGTTGATTCAAAACTAAATATAACACAAGAGGGAGCATCTAAAATAAACAACCACACCAAAGCCAAATATGTTGAGTATTACAATATTAACGGAACAAAAAAGGATACTATTGCAATACACTACAACCATGTAGATTACTACATTGATAACCAGCTCAAAGAGGAATTTGGGCAAATGTCAAAAGAGCGTGCCGACCAAAAATCACACCCCGACTACATTGACAGAGGTAGAGAGGTGCTAGACGATAATTTTTATGCTCAACTAAATAGCGAGAGAAGTGCTAAATCAAATTTCGAGAATATAAACAGAGGTGTTTGGTGGTATAACCGAGATGCTCGTGAGTCGCTATCATATCTTACCGAAGATATGAAGAAATGGAAAATCGAAGAGGGTATAGACAATATAACGCTCACCCACATCGACAACACTAATGTGCTAGGCATGGTAAAGATAGAGAACCACACCACTTTTATTGTTAACCGAAGGGATTATTCGCTTCAGAAAATGAAAAATAGAATATATGTGCAGGTAAGCATCCCAATAGGTTATAAGCTGCCCAAGGATATGGTTCCGCTTTTGAATATAATATACCAAGGCGACGAGGAGCTCAAGAAATTTAGGCTTCGCCACTTGCGCATATCTGGTACATCGTCTACCGACTACAAAAGCTCTCTAGCAGGGCACTATCCAAGCCTAAGAGTGGGCGAGATGAGCTTTTGGATGCAGGATAACAAAAAGCACGTTATTAGGGGCGAAATGCAAGGAACGCTCAATGTGTGGCAATAGAGGAGGAGTATAGCCAATAGCAAATAAGGTGTCTCGATTTAAGTCGAGACACCTTATTTGCTATGTTAGTAAAGAGATATTAACCAACAATGTATTTGCTTTTTGGCAGGAAGGATAAAATTTTCACCACCACATAAGTACCCACATAAGCAGAAAGTGCAATCACAAAGATCTTTAGAGGTACCGACTCAATAAATGAGAAGAACTTATATGAGAAACCTAGAACAAAGATGTGTGCAAGGTAGATACCATAGCTCAACTTCGAAATATCGGTAACAACACCAAGCAGTTTACCATTCTTAATATTAATTTTCTTCATCATAATAAACAGTGCAAAAGTTGTCATTACACAGTTTGGAGTACAAAACCTCCATGGCATTTCATACAAATAGCCATCACCTGTTGGGTAAAGGTGCTCGAACAAGAAGTACGAAATAGCCCAACCAGCCAAGAATATTGGTGTGCCAACTGCTACGCTCTTTTTGGTATCCCAATTGATATATGTTCTAATATAATAGGCTAGTACAATATAACCAATAAAGCCCGAGAAATAGAACAATGGTGTAAATTCATTCCACAAACACTCACCAAAGATACCATATTCATCTCCTGCTAAGTATTTTGCATAGTGGTGAAAAGTGCTAATAAACCATAATACCAAGAATCCTTGTATATGGCTCTTTTTTGCTGTACGCAACCATGGCGATATAACAGGCATAATTAGATATACACCTATAAACATATAGATATACCATAGGTGACCTGCCTCTAGGTTAAAGTTATAGATTAGGCGTGTGAGCTGCGACTTCATTGCCTCTACGCTCATTCCACCCCAAAGCACAGGTAGCGTGGCATAGGCTAGTGACCAAACAACAAACGGAATAAGCACCCTAGAAAAACGACGTGTAAAAAACGTTTTTAGGCTAGCTCCCTCTTTTAGCGGAAGCAAAAGGTAACTAGATACCATTACAAAAATGGGAACACATGCCCTTATCGCGCTATCGATGACACTCGACCAAAATACCTCGTCGGCTGTGAGCGATACCTCGGTTATGTAATCGACATAAAAAAACTCGCACGAGTGCACTAGGATAACCATAAAACAAGCAATAACTCGCATGGCATCAAGGAACGTTATCCTCTCTTGATTAGTTGTAGACATTTTGAATACTAGTAGTTTTAATTATTATTATTGATATTTTAGATGTGTGGTTAATGCAAAAAAATATAACTGCCTCTATCAATTACAAAAGGTAGCTAGTGCAATAAAGTAAAAACCGACAATCACACGTGTAAAGTTTAACTACACTGTTTGGTTAGTGTTAATTGCTTGTTTTTGCATAGTTATATTGGTTAGTTAAATTTGCACTTGCAAAGGTAATTTATCTAAATAGATAAATATTGTACTATATTGTAGTTTTTTTGACTTATATTTGTAAGTATATAGATGTAAAACTATGAATGTATTTTATGAAAATATTGACCACGTCGATGGCTGTGGCTTTACAATTAGGTACGACTGTATCGAAGCCAATTTAGAGATTGGTTATCATACCCACCCCGAAATAGAGCTTCAGTATGTTTTGCGAGGTAGTGGAACACATGTTTTGGGTGATATAACCGAACCCGTACACGAGGGTGAATTAATACTTGTTCCAAAGTATATGCCACACGCATGGTATTGGGACGATTGCTCTATTGACGATAGTGGGTGTGTTGAGGAGTACGCTCTTCAGTTCAATATTGACATGATACGTGGTGCTATTGGATCGGTAGCTGAGATGAAAAGCGTGCTAGATTATTTTGAAAACCTTACATATCCAATCGAGATACTTGGTGAAACAGCTCAAAATATAAAATGCTTGCTCATAGAGCTAAAAAAGGTTAGAGGGTCGCTAAGGTTCATCAAATTTTTGACAATCTTAGAACTTCTTAATAACAATGTAGAGTATAGGGTTGTCGAGAGTAATGAACATGTTGATATTAGGCAAAATATACGAATGGATAATATCTACCAATACCTAGTAGATAATCATACACGAAAAATAACCATTGATGAAATGGCTAACTTCACAGGAATGAATAAATCCTCGTTTTGTATCTATTTCAAAAAGGTGACAGGTAAAACATTCACTAGTATATTGAATGAATACCGTATTAATAGAGCTGCAATTATGCTATACAATAATCTTGAATTCTCTATTAATGACATCTGCTATATGGTTGGCTTTAGTGACCCATCATATTTTAATAGAACCTTTAAAAAATATAAAGGCCGCTCTCCCATGAGTTATCGCAAAAATAGGTAATCTATTATCCATAGATAATGAACAAAAGTGCACTTGTGTAGTGCTAGAGAGTTTTATATACCGAGCTTAGGGCTAGAAATAACACACAAAAAGATACTGGGTTTATTTGAACGCTAACCTATAAAGGCTTATGTAAAAAGGGTGTTTCGATCAAAATCGAAACACCCTTTTTTAATTCAAGCTCAAAAAAATACTATAATAGAGCCTTAACTTTTGCGTCAAGTGCGCTCTTTGTTGCTGCACCTACGTGCTTATCAACCACTGCACCATCCTTAATGAAAACGATAGTTGGGATATTGCGAACAGCAAATTTTGTAGCCATATCGTTATCAGCGTCTACATCACACTTGCCAATTACCACTTGACCGTCATACTCTGTAGCAAGCTCGTCAATAATTGGAGCAACCACTTTACATGGGCCACACCACTCTGCACTAAAATCAATAACAATAGGTTGACCTGTTGCTACTAGTTCATCATAATTTGAGGTTGTAATCTCTTTAGCCATAATAATATATATCTAAAAGTTAATAATCATATAAGTTTTGTAGACACAAATGTAGAAAAAATCTTCAATATAAACGTCATTTTTGCTATCATTATTTTGTTAGTTACACCAAATCTATTGTATAACATACTTGATTTGGTGCTCATTCAATATTTGAACCAACTCGCTAGAAACCTCGACCCTATATTCTCGTGAGAACATATTAACTGCAATATTTAGTTGCGGATCGCACATAACAATCTTTAGAGTGGTTTCTCCTTTGTGTGTTTGTGTGGTAGATATTAATTTATCGAGTAATACTTGGTTAAACTCCCTAATATTAATATATATAACTAGCTCCTTAATCATCTTCTCTTTTGCCTCACGTAGCGAGATGATAGAGTTAATCTTGGGCTCTAGAAATGATGCTGTTTTAAACCTGCGAGTAAACTTACCCCTAATCAAAATTTGGTAATCTTGGTAGCAATATTTCCTAAAATTCTCAAAATCTTTGCCAAAGAGTACAAACTCAAAACTACTACTAAAGTCCTCGACCGTTAACCTACCATACATATTACCCGTTTTGGTCATGCCCGTAACTACCGAAGTTACCATACCCCCAACCGTAAACTCCTTTTCGGTGTTCACTTGAGTGTCGTTCAATTCGTCAAGCGACATATTACAGAAGTTCTCCATAATAATGCGATGGTTATCTAGCGGATGTGCCGAAATATAGATACCCACTAGCTGCTTCTCCTTGGTGAGTGTATCTAGTGTGCTCCACTCAATATTTGTCTCACACTTTGGACGGCTAATCTCTATATCGTCGCCAAAGTCGCCAAATAATGAATTTTCACTACTCTTTTTCTCGGCATTATATTTGTTACCATAAGCAATGAGTGCCTCTAAAAATGGCTTGTCTCCAGTAAAATACTCGCCTCTAGTTATGGTAGATATACTATCTACTGCACCTGCGGTAATGAGGTTTTCGATAGTTTTGCGATTGACCGAGTGTAGCGATATGCGCTCCACAAAATCAAATACATCTTTATAGTAGCCATCCTTCTCTCGTTGAGCAATAATCTCAAGTGCCGCAGCTTCGCCAACACCTTTTATTGCCACCAAGCCAAAGCGTATGTTACCTTGGGCATCAACCGAGAACTTGTTTTGACTCATGTTCAAATCGGGACCTTTTACATCGAGCTTCATGCGCTTGCACTCCTCCATAAAACCGCTCACTTTCTTTATGTCGGAAAAGTTGCGGCTAAGTAGTGCTGCCATAAATTCGGCAGGGTAGTGTGCCTTTAGGTATGCCGTTTGGTACGATACATAGGCATAGCAAGTCGAGTGCGATTTGTTGAAGGCATAGGATGCAAATGCCTCCCAGTCTGTCCATACTTTGTCGCACTTGTCTTTGTCGTGACCATTTGCCACGGCACCGTCTATGAAGTCGCCCTTCATTTTGTCTAGTACATCACGCATTTTTTTACCCATTGCCTTACGCAGACCATCGGCCTGACCCTTGGTAAAGCCAGCCAAAGATTGCGACAGAAGCATCACCTGCTCTTGATATACAGTAATACCATAGGTCTCCTTTAGTATATCTTCCATGGCATCCAAGTCATATGTTATGGGCTCGGTACCGTGCTTGCGTGCAATAAAGTTGGGAATATATTCCATAGGCCCCGGACGATATAGTGCGTTCATGGCAATAAGGTCCTCAAAACGGTTGGGGCGAAGCGCACGAAGGTGCTTTTTCATGCCCGGAGACTCAAACTGAAACAGCCCCGTTGTGTCACCTCGGCTATAAAGCTCATAGGTTAGAGGATCATCTAGCGGTATGGTGCTAATATCTATATCGATGCCTTTTGAGCGCTTGATATTCTCCACAGCATCCATAATGATAGATAGTGTCTTTAGACCCAAAAAGTCCATTTTCAAAAGACCAACATCCTCTACATGCCTACCATCATACTGCACCACAAATAGTTCGGCATCTTTGTGTGTAGATACCGGGATATAGTTCTCTAGGTCGTCTTTGCCAATAATTACTCCACAGGCGTGAATACCTGTTTGACGCACCGATCCCTCTAGCGTTTCGGCAAAGGCAAGAGTCTCGCGCACAACACTATTTTCGCTTTTTCTCTCTGCCGCTAGCTCGGGTACTTCGCTATATGCCTTGGATAGCGTTGTTCCTGGTTTTTCGGGAATTAGCTTTGCCAGGCGATCACTCTCTGAAAGAGGCAAATTTTGCACTCTAGCAACATCTCTAATAGCCATTTTTGCAGCCATCGTACCAAAGGTAATGATGTGTGCAACACGCTTTTGACCATATTTGTCTACTACATATTTCATTACCTTTTCTCGACCATCCTCGTCAAAGTCAATATCGATATCGGGCATCGAAATACGCTCGGGGTTTAGGAAACGCTCAAATAGCAAATCATATTTTAGTGGGTCGATGTCGGTAATGGTAAGTGCATATGCTACTACCGAGCCTGCTGCCGAACCTCGACCAGGACCTACCGAAACACCGTTCTCTCTGGCCCAGCGAATAAAGTCCCACACAATGAGGAAGTAACCGGGGAATCCCATCTTCTCCATTGTGATAAGCTCAAAATCTATTCTTTCTATTTGCTCGGGCGTTAACACATCGCCATAACGCTTGTGTGCACCTATGTATGTAATGTGGCGAAGATATAGGTTCTGCTTTGCAATCATTACTATATCGTCGTCATGAAACAGAGGTAAATGGCGCATAGCTATTGCATCGACTTGCTCGGTTGTGCTAGCCCCTTTAAAATCCTCTTTTGCAGCCTCAAGTGCAGCCGTAGCTGCCTCTTTGTTTGAGTCGCCTTTAATTTGTGCTATGGCTCGCTCCATACCTCCCGCAATAGTGTGTGCAAGCACAGCAGGCTCCATCACAAAATCGTCTGGCAGTGGGAAGTTTGGCATGAACGCTCGGTTTGATAGGGTATAGCTCTCAACCTTGTCTGCTATCTCTAGCGAGGTTGCAAGCAGCTCCTTATCAAAAAGCTCATTCATCTGCTCATAGCTCTTTAGGAACTCTTGCTTTGTGTAGCGCATACGGTTGGGATCTTCGAGATCTTTACCCGTGTTCAAACAAATTAGGCGGTCGTGTGCTTCGGCATCCTCGGCGTTAATAAAGTGTACATCGTTTGATGCAACACATTTTACCCCATGCTTAACCGACAGCTTTGCAAGCTCACGGTTTACTAGTAGCTGATTGGGGTATATATCGCTCTCGAAACGCTTGTCTAGTGCCTCGTGCTGCTGCATCTCTAGGTAGAAATCTTCGCCAAATACAGACTTAAATCGCTCAATAGTTGAAGATGCACCCTCAAGATCGCCACGCATAATTGCCTGAGGTATCTCGCCACCCAAACAAGCTGAAAGTGCAATTACACCTTTGCTATACTTTTCGATGTGCTCCCAGTCGGTACGTGGAGTGTAGTAAACACCCTCTATCCATGCGTAGGATACTAGTTTAATGAGATTGTGGTAGCCCTCTAGGTTCTTTGCTAGCAGAATCAAGTGATAACCGCTCCTGTCTTCGTTTGACTCCTTTTTGTGGCGACCACGCCTAGCAACATATACCTCACATCCTAGTATTGGTTTAACTCCTCCTTTGGTGGCCTCTTGGTGAAAAAGCTTTGCACCAAACATATTACCATGGTCTGTTATGGCAATGGCAGGCATATTTAGCTCTTTGGCTCTCTTGACAAGAGTTTTTATGTTTGAAGCACCGTCCAATATCGAAAACTGAGTATGAACGTGCAAATGTACAAATTGTGACATGACTTACTTTTTTGAAAGAGTAATAAAGCTGTCTATTAAAACAGAATTGCGTATGATTTTGGTGTATAACTTGCGAGGGAATATGCTAGTTACGATACCCTCAATCAGTAGCGCAAGCACTACGGCAACCCCAAAAATTATTTTGTACTGGCCGGGTGCAAGCAAGTAGGTAAAGAGCGTTGCAATAGGTATTAGCTTTAGTAGTACAACCTCTAGCCTATATGCTAGCTCGTAACGCTTGATTTGTAAATCTAGGTTCTCTTTATAAAAATCGAGTATTGCCTTATTATCAAAGTTTTGTGCTAGATCCTCTAGCTCCTTATCTGCAAGAGGTTGATAGTTTTGTAGTAATATATCTTTCATCTTATCTGTTTTATTAGCTCTGGTTGGTTAGCAATAAACCTTTCTAATTTTATGATTCACAAATATACTATTCGTGATTATTCTGCACTAAATATATGGCTAGCAATAGCATCGATATTGTCGGCACGCCCCATGGTATAAAAGTGTAGAATAGGCACTTTTGCAGCTTTTAGCTCTTGGCATTGCTCTATTGCCCACTCAATACCAATTTGCTTAACCTCTTTGTTATCGGCGGCTTGTGCCACACGGCTAGCTAGTGCTTGTGGTATCTCAATTGCAAATGTTTGTGGCAACATGGTTAGTTGTCGCTGGGTCGAGAATGGTTTAAGCCCCGGAATAATGGGGACATTAATTCCCGATGCAAGACATCTATCACAAAAGTCAAAAAACTTTTGGTTATCAAAAAACATTTGAGTTACTATGTAGTCGGCACCAGCGTCTATCTTGCGCTTTAGAAAGTCAATATCCATCTGGTTATTTGCACTCTCGATATGCTTTTCGGGGTAGCCTGCTACACCTATCGAAAAGTTTGTTGGGCGGCTATTCTCCACCTCTTTGTCTAGGTATATGCCGCTGTTCATATCCGAAATTTGGCTCACTAGCTCGCTAGCGTGGCTATGTCCACCTTGTGAGGGCGAAAAGCTACGCTCGCCACGAAGATTATCGCCTCGTAGGGCAAGCACATTCTCGATACCCATAAAGTTAAGGTCGATGAGTGCATCCTCGGTGTCATATTTAGAGAACCCACCACACAAAAGATGAGGAACAACAGGTATGCCATACTTTGCCGAAATTGCAGCCGAAATAGCCACTGTTCCCGGGCGTTTGCTCGCAACTCGTCTCTCAAGCAAGCCATCCTCACGAGTAATGTACTTTACATCCTCGCGGTGGTATGTTACATTAATGTATGCTGGATTGTGCTTTTTGAGCATGTCGATAGTCGAAAATAGAGTCGTAATATCGTCACCCTTTAGGGGGGGTAGTAGCTCAAATGCAAATAGTGTTTTGTTTTGGGCAATTGCCCCGTTTAATATATCTATAACTTTCATAACTTCTCTTTATTAAAAATATCGTGCCTCTTTGTGTGCAAAGTATAATCCACATATCGATGATTGTGGCTGCATAGCATAGCTCTCGGTTAGTGTTATGCCTAGCTTTTGCTCAATATCGAGTATTGTAGCGATGGTTGCCTTTTGGGCATGATCGGCTAGTGCACTATATCCAAATGCTGGACGTATGCCCACAAAGTCGCCTTTGAGTAGTGTAGTGGGGTCGAATTTCTCGTCCTTTGAATATGCCCAAATTTGGGTTCTCACTACATAGTGCAAGTACTCCGATGTTGCCTCGGCAAGCCTGTCACACAATAATCTTGTCATAATTGCCGAGTAGTCGTCGCCCTGTGCTTTGTACTCTTGTTCGATTTGCTCGCCTCCCTGCACCGTTAGGGCAAACATACCAACATAGTCGTCTTTGCCACAGCCTTGTGGTGCAACAAAATCGGCACACGATAGGTTGAGCGAGGCGCTCTCTAGTTTGCGGTTTGCAGTAATGGTGTGCATGCCCTTTGTGCCACAATCGATATTAATTGTCTCATTGTGTGAGCTAGCTTTATATATTGCCACTGCTGCCTTTATGTGTGCTCGTTGTGCAATTTGTGCCAATATCTTTTGGGCGTTGCTATATAGCTCACGGGCTTGTTCGCCTTTTTGGGGATCGCCCAAAATTTGTGGGTAACGACCCGGTAGCTGCCATGCTGCAAAGAACATTGTCCAGTTAATTAGCTCATGCACCTGCTGTGGGTCGATATTGATTATATGCTCGCCCAATTTGCTTGGTGGCACTATGTTATCGAAGCATAGCTTTGGTGCTTGTGCACGTGCTTGCTCTAGTGTTAGGTTTGTTTTGCTAGCGTGCTCTTGCCTTAGAGTCTCATATTTGGCGTCTATCTTTTGACGTAGCTCCTGCTGGCCACTGCCCAGTAGTGCCGATAGTAGCGTGGTAGTGTCAGAGGCATCTTTGCACCTAATCACCATACCATCGTATAGTGGCGCTAACTTAACGGCTGTGTGCAAGTCCGAAGTAGTTGCACCACCCACAAGTATAGGGATGCTTAGGCCTTGGTTTTGGGCTTGGGTAATGACTGTTGCCATCTCCGATAGCGAAGGTGTAATAAGACCACTTAGCAGTAGTGCATCAACCCCCTTTGCTGCCTCAATTACCGTTTGGGTAGGAACCATTACCCCCAAATCCTCTACTGCAAAACCATTGCACGTTAGAACTATGGCAACAATATTTTTACCAATATCATGAACATCGCCCTTTACGGTAGCTATGGCAACACGCTTTTGCTGGCTCTGCTTGCCATCTTCGCTCTGCAAAAATGGCTCAAGCACTGCCACCGCTTGTTTCATTACTCGTGCGCTCTTAACCACTTGTGGCAAGAACATTTTACCCTGCCCAAATAGCTCGCCCACACGGTTCATTCCTGCCATTAACACATCTTCGATAACAGCAAGCGGAGAACCAAGCGAGTGGTATAGCTCTAACACATCGTCTTGAATACCAAGCGTATTACCACTAACAAGAGCATGTATAACCCTTTGCGATGTTGTCATCGAGCTACGGTTATCTACCGTTTGGCTTGTTTGTTTTTGCTCTACAAAGCTAGAAGCCATTTCGATGAGCTGCTCACAGGCCTGTGGTGAGCGATTTAGCACCACATCTTCGAGCACCTCTCTCAGCCTAGCATCTATGCTATCATAGGGCAAGAGCATGCCTGCATTAACAATTGCCATGTCCATTCCAGCCTCTTTGGCATGAAATAAAAACACCGAGTGCATTGCCTCACGAATAGCATTATTCCCCCTAAAAGAGAACGATAGATTGCTAACGCCACCGCTCACTTTTGCCCCTTGTAGGTTTTGCTTTATCCATTTAGTAGCATCGATAAAGCTAGCACCATAACCATCATGCTCGCTAATACCGGTTGCGATGGTAAGCACATTGGGATCAAAGATAATATCGTGGGCTGCAAAGCCTGCTTTAGTCAAAATTTTATATGATCGCTCTGCAATTTCGATTTTGCGCTCATAGCTATCGGCCTGCCCCTTTTCGTCAAAGAGCATAACCACCACAGCGGCACCAAAATTTTTGATCGTCAAAGCTTTATTAGTAAAGTCGTCCTCGCCCTCTTTTAGCGAAATAGAGTTAACAATTGCTTTGCCTTGAATATTTTTGAGTCCCTCGACAATAACGTCCCAGTCCGACGAATCAACCATCAATGGTACACGGGTAATGTCGGGCTCGCCCGATAGAATGCGCAAAAAACGCCCCATTTGCACCTTTGCATCAATCATCGCTGCATCCATGCATATATCTATCACCTGAGCACCATCTTCGACCTGCTTGCGCACAATGTCGATAGCCTCGCCATAGTTCTCCTCACGAATCAAGCGTGCAAATTTAGCACTACCTGCAACGTTAGCCCTCTCGCCAATGTTGACAAAATTGAGCTCGGCAGTTAGGTGTAATGGCTCTAGTCCTGCTAGGGTAGTGACTGGCTCTTTGGGCACTGCCACTCTGGGTTTGGCACTAGCTGCTCTAGCTGCAATTTGCAAAATATGCTCTGGTGTTGTACCACAACAGCCACCCACAATATTCACAAGTTCTCGGGCAAAATATGGCTCCATCGCCTCTACCATCTGCTCAGGAGTTTGGTCATAGCCTCCAAAACCATTTGGTAGCCCTGCATTGGGGTGTACCGAAATATATTTGTCGCTATAAGACGAAAGCTCCTCTAGCGAAGGTAGTAGTTTATCTGCCCCAAACGAGCAGTTTAGCCCCACCGATAGCAGATTGTGTGCGTGTGAAATAGATATTAAGAACGCCTGAAGGCTCTGCCCCGAGAGCGTACGCCCCGATGCATCTGTCACCGTAACCGATAGCATTAGTGGTATATCTAGCCCCTTTTGGCTTGTAACAACCCTAAAGGCCTCGATAGCCGCTTTTGCATTTAGGGTGTCGAATATGGTCTCCATTAGGATTATATCTACACCACCATCTACAAGCCCGCCAATTTGAATCATATAGTCGCTTAGCAGCTCATCAAACGAAAGATCTCGATGTTGAGGGTCATTTACATCGGCACAAATCGATAGTGTCTTAGATGTTGGGCCAACAGACCCTGCCACAAAACGCTTGCGTAGAGGGCACCCAAATTCGTCAACAACACTACGTGCTAGCTGAGCCGAAGCACGATTGAGCTCATAAACAATATCTGTTAAGCCATAATCTGCCATAGATGTCATGGTAGAGTTAAAGCTATTGGTAGTGATAATGTCTGCTCCCGCAGCAAGGTACGACTTGTGAATAGATGCTATAACATCGGGTTTGGTAATTGATAATATATCGTTACACCCCACCAAATCTATGCTGCTATCCTTGAATCGCTCGCCACGAAAATCGGCTTCGTTTAGCCCAAAACTCTGGATTTGTGTACCTAGTCCACCATCCAAAACCAAGACTCTTTCTTTTAGTATGTCTGCTATTCTCATTACTATATTGCCTATACAAGATTACCTTAATTAACAAAAAGTCAATTAAGGTAACCTATCAAAATACTATTCTCTTAGAGATAAAGCTATGCCAAAAAGCTAGCTAATTTCTCAAATTCAACAGATGTCTGCTCGCCGGTTACCATGTTTTTAACCGATGCCATTTTTTGTGCTATCTCGCTCTCGCCAAGTAGTATAACGTACTCGACACCCAGTTTGTTAGCATAATCCATCTGCTTTTTCATCTTTACACTATCGGGGTATAGCTGAATAGATATGCCCTGGTCTCGTAGCCTTGCGGCAAGGCGTAGTGCCTCGATGCTCTCGCTCTTGCCAAAGTTTACGATCATTGCCTTAGTCGAAACTAGTGCCTCCTTTGGGAATAAATCTAGCCCCTCTAGTACGTCATATATGCGGTCGGCACCAAACGAGATACCAACACCCGAAACACCTTTTAAACCAAAGATGCCTGTTAAATCGTCGTAACGGCCACCACCACTAATGCTACCAATGGCAAAATCGTTGCTCTTTACCTCGAATATAGCACCCGTATAGTAGTTCAGACCACGTGCAAGCGACAAATCTAGCTCGATCTTTTGGTCAAGCGATAGTGTCGAGCAGTGCGCAAGAATAGTGCTCACCTCCTCTATACCTAGTGCTCCCACCTCGCTAGAGCCAATTACTGTGCTAATGGCATCTAGCTTCTCTTGGTTTGTACCACTAAGAGTTAAAATAGGGCGTAGTTTCTCAATAGCCTCACTATCGAGCCCTCGCTCACAAAGCTCTTTGTTTACACCATCAATACCAATTTTGTCAATCTTGTCGATAGCGATTGTAATATCCATCATCTTATCGGCATGACCAATCGCCTCAGAAATTCCGTAAAGAATTTTGCGGTTATTTATCTTTAGAGTTGTGCTAATACCTAGTGCCGAGAATACCTCATTTACTATCTGCACAAGCTCTACTTCACACAAAAGAGACGAGCTACCCACTACATCTACATCGCACTGATAGAACTCTCTATAACGCCCCTTTTGTGGGCGATCGGCTCTCCATACTGGCTGTATTTGGTAACGCTTAAAAGGGAACGTAATGTTAGACTGGTGCTGCACAACGTAGCGTGCAAACGGCACCGTTAGGTCATAACGCAAGCCCTTTTCACATATCTTAACAGCCGTTGCAGCAGCAGGTGCGTCTATATCTTCGCTCGTTAGCTTTTTGTTAAAGTCGCCCGAGTTAAGTACCTTAAAAAGTAGCTTATCGCCCTCTTGGCCATACTTGCCCATAAGCGTAGATAGATTCTCCATCGATGGAGTCTCTATTGGCAAATAGCCATACTTTACAAAAACATTTTGTACGGTATTAAAGATATATTTTCTTTTTATCATCTCCTCGGGAGAAAAATCTCGAGTCCCCTTTGGTATAGATGGTTTTTGTGCCATATTATTGATTCTCTGAAAGTTTACGATACTTGAATTTAGGTGCTGTATCACCTAGGCGCTTGCGCTTATTCTCTTCGTAGTCGCTATAATCGCCCTCGAAGAATACCACATTACCATCGCCCTCAAAGGCTAGGATATGTGTAGCGATGCGGTCAAGGAACCATCTATCGTGCGAAATTACCACAGCACATCCTGCAAAGCCATCAAGACCCTCCTCTAGTGCACGTAGCGTGTTTACGTCGATATCGTTGGTTGGCTCATCGAGCAAAAGAACATTTCCCTCCTCTTTTAGAGCCATAGCAAGGTGTAGACGATTGCGCTCACCACCCGATAGTACACCACACTTCTTCTCTTGGTCTGCACCCGTAAAGTTAAAGCGTGAGATATATGCACGAGAGTTAACCTGCTTACCACCTAGGCTAATGTTGTCTAGGCCATCCGATACAACTTCGTATACGCTCTTTTCGGGGTCAATCGATGAGTGCTGCTGATCTACGTATGCAAGCTTTACAGTCTCGCCCACTTTGAACGAACCACTCGTTGGCTCCTCTAGCCCCATAATTAGCCTAAATAGGGTAGTCTTACCCACACCATTAGGGCCAATCACACCAACAATACCAGCTGGTGGTAGCTTGAAGGTAAGCCCCTCGTATAGAGTTCTATCGCCATAAGCCTTGGCTACATCTTGTACATCAATTACAACATCACCAAGCCTTGGGCCATTAGGGATAAAGATCTCTAGTTTCTCCTCCTTTTGGCGGCTATCCTCGCTCATCATCTTATCGTATGCTGCAAGACGTGCCTTGCTCTTTGCTTGGCGTGCTTTAGGTGCCATGCGCACCCACTCAAGCTCACGCTCAAGAGTCTTGCGACGCTTGCTCTCTTGTTTCTCTTCTTGTGCTAGGCGGTTAGACTTTTGCTCTAGCCACGATGAGTAGTTACCCTTCCATGGAATACCCTCGCCACGGTCTAGCTCAAGAATCCACCCTGCAACATTGTCAAGGAAGTATCTATCGTGGGTAACAGCAATAACCGTACCCTTATACTGCTGTAAGTGCTGCTCTAGCCAGTCGATACTCTCGGCATCGAGGTGGTTGGTAGGCTCGTCAAGCAGTAGCACATCTGGCTGTTGAAGTAGCAGACGACATAGTGCTACACGACGCTTCTCACCACCCGATAGGTGCTTGATTTGAGCATCTGGAGCAGGGCAACGTAGAGCATCCATAGCACGCTCTAGTACCGAGTCTAGCTCCCAGCCGTTTTTGTTGTCGATTTGCTCTGTAAGAACACCTTGACGCTCGATAAGAGCATTCATAGTGTCATCGTCCATAGGCTCTAGGAACTTGGCATTAACGCTCTCATACTCTGCTAGTAGCTCTACCACATCGGCACAGCCCTCTTTAACACAGTCAATAACACTCTTGTCTGGGTCTAGTTTTGGCTCCTGCTCTAGGTAACCTACGCTATAACCGTCAGAGAATACTACTTCGCCTTGGTAGCTTTTCTCTAGGCCTGCAATGATTTTCATTAGGGTAGATTTACCCGAACCATTCAAACCAATGATACCAATCTTTGCTCCATAAAAGAACGATAGGTATATATTATTTAGTACTTTCTTTTGGTTGTTGAAGCTCTTGCTTACACCCACCATCGAGAAAATTATCTTATTATCTTCAGCCATATTATTTTTTGTTAATTGTTATTACTCCGTCTTGCTCCATAATAGAGAGAATCTCGCTTAGCTCATCTAGCGTTATTGCATCTTTGTCTGCTCTTTGAGCATTTGTCATATACAAAATCTCTAGCTCACTAAATTTGTTTAGTGCCGATAGTGCTATAATCTCTGTTAGCGCCTCGCCGTTGAGCATCGAACGCAATTTGCGACTATTCACAGCACTTAGCATTGGCTCGCTAGTGCCAACATAAGAGCCAAATCGCAAGCCTGCGCTATCATAACCCCTTGCCTTAGCAGCTGCTGTATAGCTAGGATATGTGTTTTGTGCCTCTAGCTCTTGTTTGGTTAGCGATAGCTCGGGGCTCTTGCCAAACATATTTGTTATTAGCGAATTATAGCCCTCTTTTTGCCCATCACCCATTGAGTTAATGTCGTTTTTGCATTTGTCGACATAGGCTCTTAGCTTGTCATTAGCGGGTGCAATCTCCATTACACTCTCTAGTGCCATTAGCTGTGCTTGCAGGGTTGCATCAGTTAGTTGCAAAGCGTTTTTGTATAGGCTATTAATATCATCGCCATCGTAGCTAGTAATTTGGTGGCTACAACGATCTTCGATGTCTGCCATGCGCTTTTGTGCAGTGCTCTTTACTAGCGATGCAATCTCAAAGCCCTTGTCACCTTGTGCCGATGCAATTGTGTATGCCGTAGCTGCTGTTAGTACCACTGCACGCTTTAGCTGTGTTGCGTCTAGCTTGTCGGGGCGATCCTCCGATGTGTGATACTGAAAATCGGGCCATGTAATAAACATTGCCGATGGAATTAAGAAGCTAGGATCCATAAATAGCTCGTGGTCTGAGTAACCCGAGAAATCTTGAACTGCATAAACAAATGGGTCTCGACTACCCGATGGTGCATATACTTGGTGCTTTGATGCGCCATACTCGCTATTTGTGTCGCCCATATATTTGAATAGGTTTGCAATAACGCTATTCATGTAGTGCGAAGTAGAGTAGCGACTAAGGTGTGCATTAAAGAACGACTTATCGTTACTAAGCGATACGCCCACCATGTCTAGGTTTATGTTTGCAATAGCATTGTCGATGATAGCTGGGTTGGCATGCATCCAAGGTGCTATGCCCACAAACTCATCACCCCAAATAAAATCGATTGAGCGTTTTGGTCGCTCTAGCTCTCCGCTCTCGATTAAATCGTTTAGCAGACGTGCAACCTCTAGTATTGCAGCACTTCCCGAGGCATTGTCGTTTGCTCCTAGCTTAACATAGCCCTCAAAGATGTGTGCACACAAAATTATTGAACCTGCACTAGGGTCGCTACCTTCGATGCGATAGCTTGGCGACTGAATATCAAAGCTCACGCTTTTGGTCTTTGCCATAGCTCGCACCACAGGCTCACCACCTCGTTTTGCAGCACGCTTTAGCGATTCTCCCACTAGTGGCGATATGTTAAATGCTACTAAAGAGTCGCTAGAGGGGCGCATCGAGCTGTTGGGTACTTGCTGCCCATGTGTGTGTGGATTGCGAGAATAGGTAGTAATGATACCCTTTGCACCCAAGCCCTTAATGCTTGCTGCCATGTATGCTGGGCTTTGATCACTCATTACAATATTACCCTTAATGTCTTTTCCTGCAAGAGCCTTTTTGCTAAAATCATCAATCCATATTACCTTAGCGGTAACATCGCCCGATGCACTTCCTTGTACAAGCACAGCAGGTATGTCTTTAATGTCGGCAATTTTGGTAGGTATATCGCCCTCAATCCATAGCTCACCCTCTACCGCTACCCAAGCATCTCTTGTGCTATTGTAGCGATTTAGCTTTAGCCCATCTAAACCAAACTCCTTGCCTTTGGCTAGGATATACTCCGACTCCTTTAGCTTGTCAAAGTTTCGATTAACAAGCTCATAGGCAGCCATGTCAATAATGTAGTTGAGAGTCTGTTCGCCAGATGCCTCATTTACAATCGAATTATATACTCTATCACCTGCAATATTATACACATTAGGGGTGATATATTGACCATTAGCAGCCCCCGAAAGAGCTGCTAACGCCAATGTCAGTGTAAGTGACCTCATTTTTACCATGATCTACATTTATTCCTGCTCAGCAGTAGCAGCCTCCGAAGAGAAGTCTGTTATGCCAGCGCCAATTAGAATGTTATACCATTGAATAACTTTTTTAATATCGCTGATGCGGACACGATCTTTGTCGTAATCTGGCAGAGTTTTCTCGAAAAGCTCCTTAAGATCGCCTTCGCTCGACTTGTGGTCGATTGCTGGCTTTGACTCAAGCAGTTCTGCCATTTTTGCAAGCACCTCAGTCAAAGGTATATCCTCTGCTATTGTATAAATTGCAATATCACCAAACGAGCTTACCTTAGCTGTTTGTGGAATGATTGCACGCTTGCTATCTGCTAGTGATTCTACGATAATGCCGTTACGGCTATTTGCTACATACTTGTAAAGACCTGGCTGACCTGAAATAGCCAATACTTCGTTAATTCTCATACTAATTTTTATAAATAAAATTTATTACTCGTTTTATGTCTGGATGCAAGCTGTGCTCAACTGGGCACGTGTTAGCTGCCGCCTCTATAATTTTTTTCTCTTTGTCGGTGTAATCGCTAGGGAACTCTAGGTCGATGTGTATCTCAGATACTCTTCGAGGCTCGGTAGCCATTACTTTTGTTATTGTTAGCTCGGTACCATCGACACAAAAACCATGTGCCTGAGCCGAAATACCAATTAGCGTAATCATGCAACTACCTAGCGAACCAGCTAGCATATCGGTTGGCGAAATTGCCTCACCCTTGCCATTATTATCGACTGGTGCATCGGTAATTACTACATTACCCGATTGTAGGTGTGTTATTTCGGTTCTTAGGTTGCCTAAGTATTTTGTCTTTAGAGTTGCCATAATCTGTTCTTTAATTATTTAATGCTACTACTGTTCAACGGTTGGATATTCTGTTTTTAGTTCTCCCGAAAAAATCACTTTAAGCTCTTTAGCAAGTGCTTTTGCTCCATCTAAATCGTTCAAAAGCCAGTTGCCACACTGCACTGGGTTTGCTGCCGGAATTTCGTCTATCGAGCAAATATAGTCAAAAGCCCCACACAGATACTCTGCAATTTGTGAGTGCTCAACCTCTTTTGCCATTAACAGATAAAAACCTGTACAACATCCCATAGGCCCAACATACATAATGCTATCTTTGAATGGTGCCTCGCTGCGAAGATATGTTGCTAGAGTATGCTCAAAGGTGTGCATAATAGCTATATCGATTGCCTTTTGCTCGCTAACTCGTGGAGCAATAAAACGAAGATCATAGGTGTAGCACTTGCCCGGCTCTGCCTGAAGGTAGATGCCCGGATCTAGCAACGTGTGATCTATGGTGAATGAAACTGGTGTCATTTTCTCATTTGTTTAATAAAAATAGTAACCGCAAAGTTACAATAATTTTATAACTTTGCCTATCAAATTTATAATGATTATTAAAATAACAAGTAATATGTTGAATAATAGTGAATTAAAACTTCGTCACGCAGCCATTCAAGAGCTGCTAGTGGCACAGCAAGCCTCGGCAATTATCATTTCTAGCAACGTAAATCTCTTTTACACAACTGGTTTAGTTATTAGTGGCTTTGTGTACATACCACAAGTGGGTGAGGCTCAATTTTTTGTGCGTCGCCCCGTAGGAATTAGTGGTGCTACCTATATTCGCAAGTTTGAGGACATTGCACAGTACCTACCACAAGATAGCCTCACTAGCCCTATAATGATGGAGTGTGAGAGTGCATCGTTTAGTGAGATTTCGAGATTCCGCAAGCTCTTTAGTGGTGAGCTTATGAACGGTTCGGCACTAATGCGCCAAGTGCGTTCAATCAAGAGCGAGTATGAGAGAGAGCAAATGCGCATTTCGGGAGCAAAGCATAGCCAAGTTTATAGCTCGGTAGCTTCGCTATTCAAAAAGGGAATGAGCGATATCGACCTATCTATCGAGATCGAAAGAGAGCTAAGGCTAAATGGTTCACTCGGAATTTTTCGCATTGCAGGCGGTTCGATGGAACTTTTTGTTGGCTCACTATTAGCAGGTGATAATGCCGATAACCCATCGCCATATGATTTTGCAATGGGTGGTGCAGGCTCACACGGCTCGCTACCTGTGGGTGCAAATGGCACAAAAATAGAGGGCAATATGAGCGTTATGGTCGATTTTGGGGGTAACTTCACGGGTTATATGTCCGATATGACACGCATCTTCTCGCATGGCGATATAGGCGAGCTAGCCCACCGTGCCCACCAATGCTCAATAGATATTTGCAGAGCCATCGAAGCAGTAGCCAAAGAGGGTGTTTCGGCCGCCCAGCTATATAATCTTGCAGCTACCATGGTAAGCGATGCCGGTTTAGATAAATACTTTATGGGTCACACCCAAAAGGCGCCATTCGTAGGTCACGGTATAGGTCTTGAGATAAACGAACTACCTGTCCTAGCTCCCAAATCAAGAGACACTCTAACCGAGGGTATGGTATTTGCCCTAGAGCCCAAATTCGTAATCCCGGGCATTGGTGCAGTGGGTATCGAGAACAGCTACATTGTATGCAAAGATTCACTAGAGTGCATCACACTTGCCCCCGAGAACATTATATCATTATAAGCATTAAGTAGTAACAGCATTAGTTAAATGCCTATCACTGCAATATTTAGAGAACAACCCCAAAAAGGTATAAAGCCAACCTATCACCAAGGCAAAGCCAACATACACCCACAAGCCTAGTATTGCTAGTAAAGTAGGCAGTGACAGAGCACGAGAGGCGTCTTTTTCGCCTCTCACCTTGCTGCACTAGGGCTATGTCCTAAGAAAGTGGATGTAAAGAGTAACGCCCACCTCCAAGGAGGGGAGCATCGAGGTTTGAGGAAT